>JALTYW010000116.1 GCA_027046415.1 Sulfurovum sp. | reverse complement strand
ACATCGAGCATCTTCCGTAATACAGCATACACTCCCAAACCGGTACCGATAGTATCGGCATCAGGATTAATATGCGTCAGTATGGTAACAGTGTTGGCACGTGCAAGAAGTGTTTGTACCGATTCACATACCTCATCGGAAATCATACATTGCTCTCTTTTATCATACAATACTTTCTACTCAACCCGCATAGAGAGGTCGATCCAGTTTGCCTGATGAATGATCGACCCGGAACTGATTGCATCCACACCGGTGGCTGCAATATCCGAAATCGTATCCAGTGTCACATTACCGCTGGCTTCAAGCAAAATGTGAGGGTAATGGGCATCGCGGTATGCGACGACCTCTTCAATCTCTTCAAGTGACATATTGTCACACATGACAATATCCGCACCTGCCTTCATCGCCTTTTGTGCCATCTCAAGCGTTTCACACTCTATCTCCACTTTGGCGGTAAAGGGAATCTTTTGGCGCACTTCTGCCATAAACACATCAAGGTCATCAATGGTTTTAAGATGGGTATCTTTAAGCATCAGACAGTCATCAAGCCCCATACGGTGGTTCAGCCCACCGCCACAGCGTACAGCATATTTCTCAAACTCCCTTAGCAGAGGTCTGGTCTTACGCGTGTCGAGCAGCTTGACCCCTGTACCCTCTATCGCTTTGACATACTGTGCCGTCAGTGTAGCAATGGAACTTGCATGCAGTGCCATATCGAGTATGGACCGTTCCAAAGAGAGGAGTCTCTTGGAATCTCCACTCACATAGAAAAGTTTGTCACCTTTGTGAAATGCACTCCCGTCTTTAACATCCCACATCAGCGCAAGTCCGTACATCTGCGCCAGCACTTCAATATACTCACGTCCTCCAAACACACCGTCACTTTTGGCAACGACATAGGCTCGGATATCCACTGATTCACTGATACGGGAAAAGAGGTCTCCCCTGCCTACATCTTCGGCTACCAGTGCTTCGATAAATTTTTGTTTTAACATCTTTTCTGCTTTTTGAGGTTTATTTGATCGCCAGCATCCGCTCTAACGCCAGATTGGCATACTTAACGGTATGCTCATCAACATGGATCTCATTGATCGGATTGCCATCCTCTATAGACTTGAGCGTCCTGTACAGGTCTTCCAGTGTCGTTTCATTCATTGTCGGACACTCCGGCTTGGTCGAGGAGAGGACATAGGTGTTCTTCTGACGCATACGGTTGACGAGATTGTACTCGGTACCGATGGCAACCTTTTGCTCCGGATCAAGCTCATTGACATACTTGATCAGCTGTGAAGTTGATCCGGCAAAGTCGGCTGCCTGTACCACCTTCGGGTCACACTCAGGATGGACTGCGATCTTAATCCCAGGATATTTATTACGGTAGAACTCGATATCATCTACAGTAAAGAGCTGATGCACTGAGCAAAAACCGTTAAAGCAGATCACATCCGCCTCTTTGGGGTCACACTCCCCCTCACCGATCACACAGGATTTCAGACCCATCTTGATAGCAAAGTTCTGCCCCAGACAGCGGTCAGGGACAAAGAGAATCTTCTTGCCGGTTTCAAGTCCCTTTTCAATGATTTTGAACGCATTGGAGGAGGTACAGACATACCCGCCCATCTCCCCTACCTTGGCTTTGACTGTCGCATCGGAGTTGATGTAGGTAATTGGCAAAATATCCTCTTTTGCGATACCGTGTTCAACCATATAGTTCACACTGCCGTCAAAGTAGCTGCCATCGATCATACGTGCCATCGCGCAGCAGGCGATCTTGGGCATGAGTACACGTTTTTCCGGTGCAATCACTTTCACACTCTGCCCCATGAAGCCTACCCCGCAAAAAACCACCCACGGGTTGTCATCTGCTTTACATCGACGTGCAAGTTCGAGGCTGTCTCCGGTAATATCCGCCATCTCAAACACTTCATCCCGCTGATAGTAATGCGCAACAAGCGTTACATCCAGTTCTTTTTTCAGTCTCTCTATTTCCGCTTTATAGTCAATACTCATGTACCATCCTTCTAGAATCTGGCTATTTTAGCAAAATTCGGATAAAATTGCATACTCTGCTTCTCTACTATAAGAGAGCCTATCTTAAAATCGTGGAATAATTATGGACTTTTTCAATCAAAACATCATACTTTATCTTGCTGCCTACCTGATTGCGGGCATTCCTTTCGGGTATCTGCTTGCCAAGCAGTTTGCCAGTGTGGACATCAAGCAGGCCGGTAGTGGCAATATCGGTGCAACCAATGTACTCAGGGTCGTCAAAGAGAAAGACCCAAAACTTGCCAAAAAGCTTGGAGCAACGACACTCTTTTTGGATGCCATCAAAGGGATGATCGTCCTCTTTGTCGCCATGGCGCTTGATGTCCCCGAAAGTGTACTTTGGACCATTGCAGTACTGGCAGTTGTCGGACACTGTTTTTCTGCCTTTCTTGGTTTTGAAGGAGGTAAAGGGGTAGCCACCGGATTTGGTGTACTGCTTGTACTGTTGCCGATCCCTTCTCTCATCGCCATTGCTGTCTGGTTCGTGGCAGGGAAACTTCTGAAGATTTCTTCGCTCTCTTCACTCATCGGTCTGGCAGCTCTCCTTGCAGCCTCCTATGTACTCTACCCTGACATGGCACATGCACCCATCTGGATCATCGCCATCATTATCTTCTATAAACATATTCCCAATATCATCCGACTGATTAACAAAGAAGAGACAAAAGTGGTCTGATGATGACGATCCATATCGAATCTCTGACATTTGAAGCAATTATCGGGTTGCTTGACTTTGAGCGGGAACGTCCGCAACGTGTCATTGTTGATCTTGAAGCTTCCTACTCTTATACAAACAAGCATTTTATTGATTATGCTGAGCTGTCGGAACGTATTGTCCAACAAGTACAACAGTCACGATACAAGCTGCTTGAAGAGGCTCTTCTGTCACTTGAGAAGGGGATTAATGCATCCTATCCACAAATACAGACACTCCGGCTAAAAATAAGCAAACCCGATATTCTGCACAACTGTCGTGTTGCACTCAGCAGCGAATGGCACTATAAAATTTAAAAAAATTTTCAGAAACCCTATTTTTATGCTATAATTTAAAAATTACTTAAAATAAAGGGTACATTATATGAGAGTATTGATTATTGAGAATGATACTGAATTGAGTGCCATACTCTCCCAGCTTTTGGGAGCACACTACTACCAGAATGATGTTGCTGAAAATATAGGGGATGCGAAATACTACCTCGATATCCGCAACTATGATCTTGTTCTAATAGGCTGGGATGCTTCCTCTTCTCCTGCAAGCCTCAACATGATTGCAGACATTAAAAAGGATGCCCATAAAACATCTGTTATCGTTCTGTCAGACCGTTTGGACAAAGAGAGCGAAATAGAAGCACTGCGTGCCGGCGCAGATGACTTCATACGAAAACCGCTCGATGATGATATCCTTTTGGTAAGAATAGAAGCCAAACTTCGCTTTGGTGCCTCCAATATCATTGAAATTGATGAACTTATCATTAACCCGGAAGAGGAGAAGATCATCTATCAGGGTAATGAGATCGAACTGAAAGGGAAACCTTTTGAAGTCCTTACCCACCTTGCCATGCACAAAGACCAGATCGTTTCCAAAGAGCAGCTTCTCGATGCCATCTGGGAAGAGCCGGAACTGGTTACACCCAATGTCATCGAAGTTGCGATCAACCAAATTCGTCAAAAGATGGACAAGCCACTGGATATTACCACCATCGAGACAGTCAGACGCCGAGGCTACCGATTCTGTTTCCCTAAAAAACTTAGCTAATCCCTCTCTTTTGGATGGGATGGGCGTATTTATCTACACATTTTTTCATTACCCCTTTTTTTCAACAATTTTTAAATAAAGCATAAGGTTTGTTGGGTTATAACTCCCTATGATGAAAACAACGGAAAAGAGGAAAAAAATTGGCACTAATGATAACTGATGAATGTATTGCATGCGACGCGTGCCGGGAAGAGTGTCCCAACGAAGCTATAGAAGAGAATGATCCAATTTATATTATCGATCCGGATAGATGTACCGAATGTGTCGGACACTTTGACGAACCTCAGTGTATTGCTGTTTGCCCGGTTGACTGCATCATCTCCGATCCGGACAATGTCGAAAATATTGACGAACTGAAATTTAAATTTGAGAAACTTCAGGAAGAAGAGTAGTACCTGATGGCAAAACGAACCGCAATCATCGATATCGGTTCGAACTCTGCCAGATTGGTCATCTTTGAAAAAACAAGCCGTTACGGCTTTCATCTCATATGCGAGCAGAAATCAAAAGTCCGCATTGGTGAAGGTGCATACGAAAAGAACGGTTATCTGCAGCCTGTCGGCATTCGGCGGGCATTTCTCGCACTGCAATCCTTTCTACATACCATAGAGAAGTATCAGGCACACAAGACGCTTTGTGTCGCAACTTCCGCGCTTCGTGATGCACCCAATGGCGATCTGTTTGTCAAATGGATCAAAAAAGAGCTCGGACTGAGCATCAAAATCATTGACGGGAACAAAGAGGCTGCCTACGGTGCCATTGCTGCAAAAAACCTCCTTCCGGTCACACAGGCTGTTACCATTGATATTGGCGGTGGTTCATCAGATATGGCATTGATAGAAAATGGGCGTATTGTAGATACCTGCTCTTTGGACTTGGGTACAGTACGGCTCAAAGAGCTCTTTTTCGACAAAGAGTCCTCCAGAGAGATTGCACGTAAAAAAGCAAGTACCTATATTCGTGAAGCACTTGCAGCACTTCCTCCGCACTTCCAAGCCAGTATTGCCATTGGTATTGGCGGTACGGCAAGAACGTTAAGCAAAGGTATTATGAAACGTACAGGATATCCGCTTGACAAACTGCACGCGTTCTCCTATGACGTAGAAACACACAAAGACTATTTTTATGATATCACTGCTTCCAGTGCCAAAGGTCTCAAAAAGTTCTCTCTAAAAAAGAACCGATACGATACCATTCGTGAAGGAACACTGATCTGGGCAGAGATACTACAGGCAATCGGTGCCAAAACAGTCATGACCAGTGCTGTCGGGGTTAGGGAAGGTGTTTTTCTCTCACATATGCTCAAACAGGACAAACTGAGCTTTCCCCAAGGCATCAACCCAAGTATCACCTGCCTACTTGACCGATTCAAGCCTTATGTCAATATTGAATCGAAAAAAAAGAACAAACTCAAAATTGCAACCGATCTTTACCAAACAATGCAGCCGGAGATCCATGATGAGATGCGTTATATAATGCAGCTGCAGTCTGCACTGAAACTCTCCAATATCGGAAAGACTCTGACAATCTACAAATCCCATCAACATGCATTTTACATCGCCATGCAGGAGCTCAACTACGGATTTACACATGAAGAGATCATTCTCATTGCACTGCTGCTGAGAATGCATGGCAAAGAGCTGCTGCACAAACCGCTTTTTCAGAGTTTTGAAACAATGCTCCCGCCAAAAAAACAACTGCTTTGGCTCAGTTTCATTTATACACTGACCGTATTCATCCATGAAGCCTCAAACAGTGCCAAAATCCATTTCATGTATACGGACAAAACACTGAAAATCACCTCGGACAAGCCACTCTATCTGGCTAAAGAGAAGATAAAATCACTGGAAAAACCGATCCCCTTCGCAGTCATCATAGAGGATCAAGAAAAGCTTCCCAAGTGCAAAGCACTGGGCATAGAATAAGATTTCTAATTTTGACACACGCAACGCGTGCTGTCAAGCCTTAGAACTTCGACCCCATAGAGAACTCGAACGTTGATGTCTCATCACCCGGTTCATCATCAAGGGCATATCCGAAGACCAGATTGATCGGTCCAAAACCGGACTGCCACTCGATCACTGCACCTACAGATGAACGTGTAATATCTGACTGTTCATAATACTGACGTTCTCCATTCAAATCAGTATACGGTTCCGGATCCATTCCAATAACACCATAGTCATAGAAAAATGCCAAGCGCATTTTCGCTGCTTCAGAAAGTGGAATACTGGCTTCTACGGTAGCAGATGTTCTATATGTACCTCCAATCCTGTCACCATTTGGCAAAACCGGCGAGATAGAGTATGGCTGGTATCCTCTTACACTTCCGATTCCTCCCATAAACAATCTCTCTGCAATTGGCAGCTTTTCATCGTCACTTCGTCTTTTGATATAGGTTCCTCGTGCTTTAAATCGTAAAATAAGATCATAATCGAGAAGGTCTTCCATCCCGTAAAATGCACCAAATTTCGCATTGATCTTCGTAAAGTCACCATACCCGTCAGGATAAGTCGTTGCATTGTAGTCATCACCGTCAAGCTGGGCAAACTCTGCACTCAAAGCTGCAATATAGCCTTCACGCGGCAAATAGTAGTCGTCCGTGTTATCAAACGACAAACTTGCAAATCCTGATAGCTTCTTGTACTGATCGTCATACAAACGTCTTCTAATATCATTGAAGGCACTGCCGTCTTCATTAAAGGTAGACTGGTTATCTACATATCCAACACCTACCGATGCATAAAAATGTCTCAAGAACTGTCGTCCAAGGTTCAATGAGCCTCCAAGTGTATCCTCTGTATAGTCTATATACTCATAGTTTCTTTTGTAAAGACTGAGTCCGAGACTGTACATACTGTCCCATATCCTTGGGTTGACAAATGAGAGGTTGTAGCTTTGCGAAATTTTGGAGATATCAAATCCGAGACTGCCGGTAATACCTGTCCCAAAAAGGTTTTTATCTGAAACACTTGCATTGAGCATCAACCCTTCGTAGCTACCATATCCCCCACCAAGAGAGATCGTACCGGTAGATGCCTCTTTGACCTTGACAAGCAGATTGATCTCATCCTCGGAGACCCTTTGGCTCTGTACATCAACACTCTCGAAGAAGCCGGTTCTTCCCAATGCACTTTTACTCTCTTTCAGGTCTGTAGCACTAAATGTATCACCCGGTGCAAGATAGATATAACGTCTAATAACCCGGTCTTTCGTAGTATCGTTTCCGGATATAAGTACATCGTGAATCTTCACTTTCTTCCCTGGGTGGACAACATACTGCAGATTAACAACTTTTTGTTTGGCATCCTTTCGCATTTGAGGAGCGATTTTTGCATAGGCATACCCAAGGTCACCTACTGCGTTCTTAATCATCTCCATATCTTTTCGCATCTTTTTGATATTGAAAATCTTTCCTTTGGTAAGCTTCAGTTCATTCAGCAGATCGGCCGTGTTGATGCCTTTGATATGCTGTGAAATAGAGACATTGCCTACACGGTACTGTGGTCCTTCTTTAATCTGATAATCTATCTCTGCCGTATAGTCACTGTAATCAACACGCATAAGTGGTTTACTGACCTCAGCATCGAGATAGCCGTGTTTCATATAGGTCTCTTTCAGCCTGTAGGCATCATATTCAAGCTGATCGACCTTAACCTCCCCATCATTCAGGAATGGCATCCACCCAAGGAAATCCTCCTCTTTATTGACAAGATCTTGTTCAAGATCACTTTTGCTCATGGCTTTTGCGCCGCGAAAATTGATCTTCTTGATTTTGATCTTTTCCCCTTTATTCACATCAAACTCAATGGAGACGGCACTCTCTCCGACAGGTGTTTCGGTTACCTCGACAACAGAATCATAGTTTCCTTCACTCTGAAGCCGTTCAATAAGTAGCTTTTTAGCGCTGGCTATCCGTGCAGGATCATAAAGATCACCTTTTTTCAGTCCAATACTCTTTAAAAGCTTGTCCCCCTCATCACCGGATCCAAACCCTTTTATTTTGATATTTGCGATCGCTTTTTTCTCTTTAAAGTGATAGATCAGCGTTCCGCCTTCACGGTCAACCCAAACATCTTCAAAATACCCCTGATTAAAAAAATTGACTATCGATTCGTTAATCTTGGCAATATCCATCTCCTCTCCAACACGTATACCTGCTACTTCCAGTGCAACCGATTTGGAGAGATGATGCAATCCATCAAACTTGATCTGCGTAATTTTTTGTGCCATCAGCAAAGAGCCTACAAGCATCCAGGAGAGTACAACTTTTCTTATCATGGAGTGTCACCTTGAAAATAATTTGCATCAATTTTATCGTCTTTTCAATAAGAGACGTATGAAAAAATGCTATAATCCCACAAACGCCCCAAGAGCGTATCTGGAGGGGAATTTAAGCATACAGGGAAGCGGCATGAAAGCAAAGAAGATCGGTATTGTGGGACTGGGACTGATGGGCGGTTCTTTCTCGCTTGCACTTCAGAAAACAGGGGCAAAGCACCACTTTGTCGGACTCGATCACAACCCGGAACACTGCACAGAAGCACTAAAGCTTGGACTGGTTGACAAGGTGGTTGATTCCCTCGATGCCATCAGTGACTGTGACATTATCATCCTGACCATTCCCGTAGACGGCATCATCTCCGTAGCACAGCAGCTTCATCCCAAAAACCCAGACTGTACCGTCATTGATCTAGGTAGTACCAAGGCAAAAATTTCCGAGAGTATTCCCAAAGAAACCAGACACTTTTTTGTCACCGCACACCCTATGACAGGAACGGAGAAGTTCGGTCCGTCCGCTGCACTTCCTAACCTTTATGAAGGCAAAGTGGTTGTACTGTGTGATATGGAAAAGAGTGGTGAAGTACAGCAGACCATAGCCAAAAAGCTCTTTACCTCTATCGGTATGAAACTGGTCTTTATGGATGCCAAAGCCCATGACCGCCATGCTGCCTTCATCTCCCACATGCCCCATGCACTCAGCTATGCCCTTGCCAATGCCGTCATGCGTCAGGAAGATCCCCAAAGCATTGTCGCCCTTGCAGGCGGCGGGTTTAAAGATATGAGCCGTATCGCCAAATCGAGCCCCAGTATGTGGGAAGATATTTTCAGGCAAAACAAAACCAATCTTATCGATGCGATAGAGGCATTTGAAAAAGAACTCAAAGCCTGTCGTCAGATGGTTGAGGATGATGCGTGGGGAGAACTGAATAACTGGATGAAAGAGGCAAACGGGTTACATGATATTCTTTAAAATATTCAACATCAAAACTTGGAGCCTTGCAATATTCTCTTTACTCTCTCTATAAAAGAGGGAGGTTCTTTTGTTATTTGGCACAACTTTAAAGCTAAAGATTTCATCTTTTCTGCATCAATATCCTGCATATGTTTGTAATAGCTTTTTTGATCAACTGCGGTATAAAACGCTTGAATAACACTTTGAAACTCTGGGTACTCAAGTGAAAGGCGTTTGGCATATTCAAGAGGGGTTTCACCTGTTTTTAACTCGCTTCCATAATGTGCAAACAGTTTTTGTAGGCTCTGATGCATCATCCTGTATTGCTCATCTTGACAAGAAGAGATCTCTCTTGCAGTAATCCATTGATAAAAAAAGCTACTGTATCTGTGCCATAGGTAAAAGACAAATAACGCAAGAAACAATAGATATATACCTATATGTATCAAAAAATATGCAATCAACTTAGCACCTGCCAACATAGATTCACCTATCATAAAAATTATATTGTTTATGGCTTCAGCAACAGCCAGTCCGTAGGAATATATATCTTTGAAAACGCCACGATATTGTTGATACTGTTCCATCTTTTTGAGTGTGTCTATATATGCAGCAAGTTCTTGGGATGTATTGTTTATTGCATCTTTTTTTTGTGGTAAAACATACGTACTTGTCGGTTCAAAACTTACCCATCCTACATTCTCAATATATGCTTCAACCCAAGCATGCGCATTCAGTCTGTAAATCTCATAAAAACCTGTAATGGGGTTATATGTTGTGGCATTGTATCCATGAACCAGACGTGCAGGGATATTGACAGAGCGTAACATTAAAACCATGGATGAAGCAAAGTATTCACAATGTCCATAATGGCTATGAAATAGAAAATTTTCCAAAGCATCTTCCCCTTTTGGGGCAAATACTGTCTCTAAACTATAGTTGAAATTGTTGCGCAGATACTTCTCAATAGCCATACTTTTTTCAAGATCAGTTCCCTTGTTTGCTATCTTGTGTGCTAATGCTTGAATCTTTTTTGAGAAGTTTTTAGGCAGTTGAAGATACGCCGTTTTATTATGTAATGTGCTAAAACGAAGTTTTGGATGGTTGGCTATCCACAGGGATTCAACATCTACAGAGTAAAAACTTTTTTGCTTTAGCGCATGTGGCGCATAGAGTGTTCCCATTTTATCTCGCGCAATCACACTGCCTGGGAAATAGAGCCTGCTGATATTGGTAGGAGTATAAATCAGCTTTGCCCTGTTTGGCGTTGTCTCTACGGTAATAGTATATTTTTTGCTCTTTTTGGATGTCTTTGTAAAACTGATTTCCTGATCTTTCAACAGTAGTTTTTCCAGTACTCTATCAGTTTGCATCCACTGCTTGCCGTCAAAGTAGTCATATACCATGCCTCTGAGGTACTGTGGTTGCGATCCCTGCATATAAAATACCAGCCTGTTTTGAAAAGATTTTTGGGAGATTGTCGGTTCCAATGGATACGTATTCCCCATTTGAGCATTCGTAGCAGGATTTGGCATTTTTTTCTGTAAAGATTCATTGTCATATCTGTTTTGTTCCGGTGCTTCTCCCTTTTTGTTTGTAGCCTCTTTCTTCCAAGATTTATCCATATAATACTTCTCTCCTCCCGCGGGCAAAAATCCTATTTGCATAGGCTCAGGACGTGGTACCAAAAGATAGATAAAACTGGCAATAACCGTAATGATCACACTCAGATAGAGGGTTGCTGTTTTTGCTTCACTGAGATGCTTTATCTGTGAACGTTCAAGAAGTGTGTTAAAGTAGTTATGTACCAATAGTAACATACTCGAAAGTGTATAGACACTCAGATACAATAAAATACTGCTTTGTTTTTGTGTCGCTGTTGCATAAAGAATGAGTACAAACGTTCCCAAAATCGAAAAATAGAGATCCCGTCGTGTTTTCAATGAGATATTCATGGCAACCAAAAGCCACGCAAGCAATGAAATCAAAGAGCTAAACATGGACTCCATAAGCAACTGAGGGAAAAAAAGGATAAGCCCCAAACCTAAAATAGTATTTTTCAGTGTTTCACTATTCTCTTGTTGCTCTAAATGTGTATAGGCATAATAAAGCGACCATATAATTGCTACGATATAGATAAGTGCATGGACAAAACCGAGGCTTGCTATCACAGCCGAGCTTTGCACAAAAAAGAGTGAAACAAATATATTTTTATGCAATTGCTTCACGAAAACATCTCCTCAATGTTTGCACCACAAACAATCTCATAATAATTCCTATTGTGATAGCGGTAGTGTTTCACACTGCTTGGTGTCGGTACATGCTTAAACGAGTAGGTTTTAAAATTACACAAAATGATATTGTAGCCTTTTTGCTCAAGCTCGGTAACGGTTTTATCCAGAGTTTCATTGTTTTGAAAAAGAACCAGGGTAGCGTTTCCTGATACATGAGACAATCTATGAATAACATGTTCATAGCTTTGCTCACCATCTGATTTTACGCGAGCCAACACTTCCAATACCCTCTTAATATGCTCTTTACCCTTTAGATTCTGTAGTGCTACTCTCTTTTTTCCTTGCGCATAGATATGAAGTGTGATATTGTGTTCAAGTGCATATACAGCCAGAGAGGCAGTGATTTTCACAGCATACTCAAGCGTAGTATGTTCTCCCTTCCCAAAGTTTTTGTCTCTATGAAGATCCAAAACAATTGTAATAGAACTTTCACTGACATCATTGAACTCTTTGACAATAAGTTCTCCAGCCTTAGCAGAACTAGCCCAGTGTATATGCTTAACGGGGTCACCAAAACGGTATTCTCTCACACCTATAAACTCATCTACCCCGGAAGTTTTCTCTACAGGGTAGTCACCCTGATGCAGATATTTCAGTGTTGCATGCAGAGGCATTTTTTTGAGAGGAAAGTATCGGGGATAGACCAAAACCGTATCACAGGTGTCTTTTAAAATCATTTTAGACGTATTGATACCAAGTGGGAAACCCGATTCCAAGACAATTGGACCCAATGAATGTTCACCTCTTATTTTACATATAAATTGATATTCAATAGAGGTATTGTTTTTTAAGACAGGTATCAGGAAGTCATTCTTTGCATACCCGACAAAAGGAAGGATATCTTGCAGCATCACCATATAACGCGGAAAAAAGTGTGTATGTGAGAGTCTATAGACCACTTTAAGCGATTCCCCTTGCGTGACTGCGTGTTTCATTTCTCTTTTTACTTTCACCGAGCGTAATGCATAGATGGGTACAAAGTATGCGACAATGTAGGTTGCTACAATAAGTGCTACAAGTGCATAGATAAGTGCAATACCACGGTTATAAGCGATTAGAAGAAGTATAACAAGCAGTATAAGTATAGATTTTTTTAGTGTAAGTTTTTTTAGAAATTGATCGACAAAATCCAACTCTTTTATAATCTCTTCACTCATCGAAGTATTGGTACCTCGATACTATTGACAACTTCATCCAAAACCAGCGCAGCACTGCTTGGTTCTTTAAGGACAATACGGTGTGCAAGGACAGGATGCACTAAAGACTTAATCATTTCAGGTGTTACCGCCTCTTTCCCTCTCATAAACGCTAATGCTTTTGCAGCCTTGGTTAGAGAAATAGAACCACGAGGGCTTACCCCCAAACTGACAGCTTTGTGTCTGCGTGTTTTCATCATGATTGAAGCGATATATTCAATTAGGGAGTCATGGATAAAAACTTGATGTATTTGAGACTGTATTTTTAGAATATCTTCTCCGGTGAGTACTGTTTGTAAAGACTCTATAGCACGTTGCTCTTGAATCTCCTGCTTGATAATTTTAACCTCAGACTCCAATGTCGGATACCCTAAAGAGATTTTCATAAAAAATCGATCCAGTTGTGCCTCCGGTAATGCATATGTTCCATAATGCTCAACCGGGTTTTGTGTGGCTATGACCATAAAGGGAGCAGGCAGGCTGTGTGTTTGTGAATCCACACTTACCTGTCTTTCAGCCATCGCTTCCAAAAGTGCAGACTGGGTTCGTGCAGTGGCACGATTGATTTCATCGACCAGTAAAATATTGGCAAAAAGAGGTCCCGGTTTAAAATGGAACGTATCGCTTACAGAATGATATACAGAGACACCGGTAATATCTGAAGGAAGCAGGTCAGGTGTACACTGAATACGCTTAAAATCTGAATCAATCGAACCGGCAAGTGAACGCGCTAATAGTGTTTTACCCAACCCAGGTGCATCTTCAATAAGCAAATGACCTTTGGAAAAGAGTGTTATCAACACCTGTTCAATTGCCTCTTCATTGCCTACAATGACTGAAGATAAATTTTTCATTAAAAGCGCTACTTTTTCCTGCATTACATTTCCTTAATTAATGATTTATTATTATAAAGAATAAAACTTAATCCTCTTTAGAAAAAATAACGCTAAGCATGTGTTATAGCCTATACCGATAACTCACAACCACCGCCGCTTTTTTATGAATGCCCTGAAGTATAGCCTCTTTCAAACGTTGTTTCTCTTCAGGTGAAAGTATGCCTGTACTAACCACTTTACACATAATGGTCTCTTTCTCTCCCTGATGCAACACTTTTACGTTGTTGAGCGTCACATCATGTCTGCCTACATTGAAAGTATGGTGTGTGAGGGTGCTCTGTATTGCAATATCTTCCTGCATCTGTCTGAATGCATTGTAAAGAGGCATGGCAACAAGCACAACGATCATAAGCCACATCATCACCCCCTTTCTTGCAAGATGCAGGGGAGAGAACCCAAGTACCGTAAAGGTCAGAGCTGCTGCAAGCACAATACCCACAAGGTTGGTAAAAAAAAAAAAAAAAGCACTGTAGAAC
>JALTYW010000115.1 GCA_027046415.1 Sulfurovum sp. | reverse complement strand
GCGCTGCTTGCAGCAAAAGATGAAACCATTGCCGTACTCAAGGGTACCGTTAAAGACCTCAAGAAGTCCAACAAGCAGATCACTACAACGCTTAGAGGTGAAATAGACCTGCTTAAAGAGGCGTTTCATGAGATGCGTACGCTCTATGTGCAGCAGATCGAGCAGAAAAGCGCACCTGAAGCCATTGATGTTATGACCGAAGAGGTGATGGAAGTGCAGGAGAACACGCCGCAGTGGGCAGGGATGAAAAAGCTCTTCAAGGCGCTGAATGTCAAGAAACAAAAAGAGAAAGAGAAGGTGCTCAAGCAGGTAAAAAAAGCATGGAAGTCAGGCGATACACGTGTGATGAAACAAGAGGGCAAGTTCAAGGTTGATATGCAGAGCGACTACTGGGAGCTTGTGAAGTAAGATGGCGATCTTCAAACAGTTTCTCAAAGAGTACAGTCTTTTTGCTTCCATTGCCGCGTTTGTGTTCATAGGGCATTTTGAACATCTTCTGACTGAAAGCACACTGGGGAACCTTGTCGGGCTTGGTGTGCTGTTTGCTGTGATCATGTATGCGGCTATGTCGGTCTCGCATCATGCGGAGATGCTTGCGGAAAAGTTCGGAGAGCCCTACGGTACACTCATTTTGACCATGTCTGCGGTCATTGTGGAGATCGTCATTATTGTCATTATGATGATGCATGCAAACAACCCTGTACTGGCGAGAGACACTATCTACTCAGCGATCATGCTTGATATCAACGGGTTGCTTGGGCTTGCGGCGATCATAGGCGGATTGAAGTACGGCGAACAGCCTTACAATGTCGACTCGACCAACTCTTACCTCTCGATGCTGCTGGTTGCCATCGGTATTGCGATGGTATTGCCGGAGTTTATCGACCCTGCCCACCATCAGCAGTTCATGCTCTTCAATGTGGTGGTCTTTTTGCTGCTCTATACCATCTTCACGCGTGTACAGCTGAAGTCGCATCGCTACTTCTTTGAGTACAACCAGAGCGACAGCTGTCCTGAAGGGGAGGCATGTGAACCGCCGCACCATGAGATCAATGCATGGTACCATGCTTTCAACCTGGTTGTTTCTATCGTGGTGATTGGTGTACTCTCCGAGCTGCTCTCTGTCTTTATGGGAAATACGCTGGAAACATTCGGGCTGCCGCTTGCCATCGGTGCAGTGGGTGTGGCGGTTATTTCCGCGGCACCGGAGCTGATCACTGCGGTGCGTGCAGCAGTGGACAACCGCATGCAGACAGTGATCAACATTGCACTGGGTGCTTCCCTCGCAACGGTGCTGTTGACCATCCCTGCCGTGATCGTGGTGGCTTACTTTATGGGACTGGAACTGAACCTTTCGCTCACACCGGTTCAGACCATGCTTATCTCTTTGACGCTGTTGGTAAGTATGGTCAACTTCAATGACGGGGAGACCAATGTGCTGGAAGGGTTCCTGCACGTGATCCTCTTTATTGTCTTTGCATTTTTGTTATTCGTGTGAGGTAACGTGGTACTGTTATGACCCGAATACTGATTCGTTTTCTCTCTGTTTTACTAATTGTTTTGCTACTTCTGCTGGGGTCGGCACTTTTCATTTTCAGCGATGCCGGCAACGCTTTTCTTGCTCCTTACATACGCGCACAGCTTGAAAAAGTGACAGGTATGCCTGTTGCCATAGAGCAGTTCAAGCTGCGTCCGGGAAGAGTCACGCTGGTTGCACGGCTCAATGGGCAGCTGCATTTTCGTACCGTTTCAAACTATAATGTGTTGAAACGCTCCTTTTCGGGTGCGTATGCTCTTAGGGCAAAAGCATTCACCTATGAAGGGGTGACACTCTCAAACATTCACATTGGCGGAAAGTTCAGGGGCATTACCGATACGGTCCGTCTAAACGGCAAAGGGCATGCCCTCCATGCCCCGCTTGCCTATAAGGTGTATGTTGAAAAAGGGGAACCTAAAAATATTGAGGCGATCGTAAAGGGACTTTCCATTGCCCAACTGTTGGTACTTGCCAAAGAGCCGCCGATCATTAAGGGAAAAGCAGATCTGACCATCCATATGCCACACATCGGAACGAAAGGTGCGAAGGGTACTGCGCAACTGCGGGTGAAAGATGCCTATTTGCAAAGGGCGCTCATCAAAAAGCATTACGGCTACACGCTCCCACCAAAAAGCCGTGTTTCTCTGCGTGCCGATGCAAAGCTTGACGGTGCTTCTGTGTTGTTTGACGCGCATGCTGAGAGCAACCTGCTGCATCTAACACTGACAGAGGGGCAGTATAATACACAGACCAACGCACTGCATTCAAAATATACGATGGCAGCCAAAGAGATGCGTATTGTCACAGGGAACAAACTCGCCGGTGCTTTCAGTGCCACAGGAACCATTGCCGCCAAAGACAAAGCATTTCAAATCCGTGGTGTAAGCCACTCCCTTGGCGGTACACTCAGTTTCGATGTGGGTAAAGAGGTACACCTGAAGATGCAGTCACTCTCGGTAGCGAAACTGTTGAGATTGACCCGGCAGCCGGCACTGCTTGAGGGGAACCTCGATGGCACTGTCGATCTGGATGATATGTCACTACAGTCAGGGAGATATCTGATTGATGTGACCAAAGGCAGCATTCATGCCAAAACCGTAGAGCGTTTATGGAAACGAAAACTGCCGCAGTATAACCGGTTCAGTCTGCATTCGGAAGGAACACTTCAAAAAGGGGTGCTGCTTTCCTCTGCTTCATTACGCTCTACCATCGCAGACCTTACCCTTAAAAAACTGCGTTACGAGATGGCCTCCCAGAAGCTCTCAACCCATTACGCATTGCGAATGAAAGATATGGCACTCTTGGGCGTGAAGTCGCATCAAGCCCTTGAGGCAGAGGGGAACCTCGGTTATGACAAACAGATCTCGGTAGAGGGCACGCTCAAAGGGCTTGGAGAGCATGTGGTATTTCACTATGCCGGTATCAAAGCCAATGTGAATGCAGCCGGACTCTACGCACAAAGGCTGCTTGCTCTGGCAGGATACCCTCAAGCCCTTCGGGGCAGATTCAATCTCAAAGCCGATATTGCCAACCTCACAACCCTTGACGGATCATTGCATCTCAAAGGGAAGAACCTTTTTACAGAGCAAAAAGCGATGCAAAAGCTCATGGGCAAAGCCTTGAAGATGCACATCGGTCTGCTTCAGTTTGATGCCAACATGAAACAGGGGCACGCAACGGCAGAGGGGCTTTTACAGAGTTCGCTGGGTACACTGCATCTGCAGCATATCCGCGCAGTGCCCAAACAGCAAAACCTTTCGCTGCACTATGATTTGAAGGTGCCTTCCCTTTTGGCGCTTGAACCGCTGCTTGGACGCAAACTCTACGGGGCAATGCAGCTTCAGGGAAAAGTCCTGCAACAGCATGGTATGCTCAGTGCAACCGGAGAGACATCATCCCTTGGCGGCAAGATCGCTTTTGTGCTCAAACACAACCGGTTTGTCATGGATCTTGGGGGTGTACCTTTGGAGAGACTCTTGCGTATGCTTGGCTACCCTCCGCGTTTTCTTGGTACGGCAGAGGGAAAGGCGGTGTATGACACGGCATCAAGAAGAGGCAACGCCGATTTGATGTTGAAAAATTTCCAAATCAAGCCCAGTCCGCTTACCGAGGTACTCACTGCGGTACTGGGGAAAGACCCCTCGCGTATTATTTTCCGAAAAACCCATTACCATGCCGATATCAACGGCGATCAGGTGCGCTATACCCTTCAGGCAGAAGGGACACGCAGCGGCATTGTCATTACACAGGGGTACATCAATACACGTACAAAAGCACAGAGCGGCAGGGTCAAGTTTTTCTATGAAGGGAAGGTGCTCTACGGGAAGATCTCTGGCAGTACAGACAAGCCAAGGTTTGCTCTTGATGCCGGCAGTACCATCAAAGCACAGTACGGCAAAAAGATTGAAGAGAAAGTTGAAAAGAAGTGGGGCAAAGAGGCAGGTGCACTGTTAAAAAGCTTCGGACTCTGATCACCTAAACAGCGGCAGAAGCTTATTCAGCGGAGATTCGTCGGTATAGATCTTGACCGATCGGATATCGTAGCGGGCAAAGTGCTCGGCAAGTCTGGCATCGTGTGCCTCTCTGTGTGCTGTGTAGCGCTGTATGCTCTTTTGGGCAAAAAAAGTTTTGTGCGCTTTGGCGTTTTTGGGGTTATGCAGCTGTACCTCTCCAAGTTTTCTGGGAAAGTCCTCTTCTCTGTGCCGTACAATGACAGCAATGACTTCATGTCGCTGTGCCAGCAGTGAGAGATCTGCTTCTTCGAGAAAATCACCAATGACAAAAAGCAAAGAGGGTTTGTAGAGCCTGCCAAAAAGGTTACGCAGTACGGTGTTGGTTTCAAGTGCCGTATGCAAAAGCGAAGCTTCATAGAGTCTCTGAGTGAACTGTTCAACGTGGTAGAGCTGTTTTGTCGGCGGTGTCGTGACAGTACTGTCTGGCAGATAACCAATACCGCTAAAGAGATCTCCGCCGTGCTGCGCGGCATATCCAAGCAGCATAGCAGTTTCGGTGATGGTTTGCTGTTTGGCGTTGTCTTCCCCAAAATAGACCCCGCCATCCATCATCGCTGCTACCACCACGGAGAGCTCTCTGCTGGCATGCAGCTCTTTGATATAGGGTTTGCCCAGTTTTGCCGTAATGGTCCAGTTGATCTTGCGGATATCATCTCCCATCTGATACTCCCGAAGCTCAGCGAAATCATACCCCTCACCATGCAGACGAGAAAGGTTGTGCCCACTGAGCAGTGTATAGACCTGATGACGGGCTTTGAGCTGGAGCGCTCGGAAATCTTCGGTCATGGGGTGACCTCCGATTTAGTGAAGAGTGAAGAGTGAAGAGTGAATAGTTTTGGTATGCATTGCTTTGCAATGCTTCTATTTATTTTCGGTTGTTTGCTGCTCACTGCTCACTGTTCCTTTTTAATTTTTAACTTTTAATTTTTTCATGGAACCGGCACCGCTTCAACGATCTTGGTAATGATCTCATCACTCTGAATGCCTTTGGCTCTTGCCTCGTAGCTGAGTACGATGCGGTGGCGGAGTACATCATGGATGACATAGCCGATATCAGCAGGGCTGACATAGTCATTGCCCCGCAGGAAGGCTTTGGCTCGGGCAGCTTTGTAGAGGTCGATGGAGGCACGGGGGCTGACACCGTACATGATATCGGCGGCAACGCTCTCCAGACCAAATTTCTCCGGGTTGCGTGTGGCGGAGACAAGGCTGACGATGTACTGTTCGAGTTCGGGGTCTATGTGGATTGTCTCAAGCTGCTTTTGCAGTGTAAAAAGCGCCTCTTTGTCGAGTACCTGTTCTACCGTACCAAAGCTTTTGGTGGCTCCTTTGCGCATGATCTCAAGCTCCTGTGCCTCATCGTTATGGGTAACGACCAGCTTCATCATAAAACGGTCAAGCTGTGCTTCGGGCAGGGCGTAGACTCCCTCCTGTTCGATGGGGTTTTGGGTTGCCATAACCAGAAACGGACGTTCCAGCGGGAAGGTTTCATCTCCAATGGTCACCTGCTGCTCCTGCATCACCTCCAACAGCGCCGACTGTACCTTTGCCGGTGCACGGTTGATCTCATCTGCTAAAAGCAGATTGGTAAAGAGAGGTCCTTTTTTGATGCTGAAGGTGTGCTCTTTGGGGTTGTATATCTGTGCACCGATAATGTCGGAGGGGAGCAGGTCGGGGGTGAACTGGATGCGTTTGAAGTCCAGCCCGATGGCACGGGAGAGCGCATTGATGGTGGTAGTCTTTGCAAGACCGGGTACCCCCTCCACCAAAATATGCCCTTCGCACAGCAGCCCGATGAGCAGCCCTTCGATCATCGCTTCTTGTCCGATGACCGCTTTGGAGAGTTCGGCTTTAAGTTGTGTGATGGTCGTTGTCATGAGAGTTGCTCCTTTGCTTCCTGTTTGAGTTGTTTGAGTGTCTGTTTTGGGCTGCCGTAGAGGCTTGCTTCCAGTTTACCGATAACGCTTTCAAAGCGTTTGTCCCCCTGTGCCATCAGCAGTGCCAGCAGGGCTTTTTCATCTGCACAGGCATCTATCTTTGCTTTGAGGGGATGGGTCTGCATACGGTTTTTTTTGCGCCGCTGTTTCATCAGCCATGCAGTTGCAAAACCTGCGATAAAAGCACTGAGATATCCCAGCAGAGTGTATAGCCACTGCCAGTTGACTCTCAACGGTTTGGGGTTGTCAACCTTGTCAACGAGGGTTGATTTGTCAACCGGGGTGATCGTGATGGGCTCGGCAGGGATAGTCAGTTTGTAGCTGCGTTCTGTTTTGGGGTTGAATGCCTGAAGGGTTGTTTCCGGAAGGGTGAAAGAGTGCGCTGCAGAGATCGCCATGGGGTAGATGACAGTGCTGTGGGTTCCCTTTTGTGAATGACGGATGTGCGTGATGGGTTTTTCGGTAAAGAGGGTAAATGCCTTGTTTGGCTTTATGATTTGTGAAAGTACCGGCGGGTAGCCGTTCCCGGTGATGGTCACTTTCATGGGAATGGGTTCGTAGGCTTTTGCCTGTTTTGTCTTCAGACTGTAGTCGAGTTTGAAGTCACCCACAAGCTGCGTTGCTTTGGGTAGAGGGTTGACATGCAGGGTTAGAGGAGGAAGCGGGATAAGATGATCGGTTGTGTCAAGTTTCTTGAAGTCATCTCTGTCGCCCGATGCAAAGTAGCGTACTTTTTCATCATTGGTAACACGTTTGACAAGACGAAAAGTAACATTGATGTCCCCCGGACGCAGCGGGTAGATCTCATAGAGGTTGTGGTGCTGGGTGTGGTGCAGCGTGTCATCGTGGTGCGCATAAATTTGATGGATACGGTAGGCTTTGGAGGGCAGTACTTGAAACTGAAACAGCAATACAGGTTCGGGGTTGGTTTGGTTAAAATCGACTGAAAGAAGTACAGCTTCTTTGACATACGGGGTGTGGTTGTCCGCTTTAATATGTGCAGTAAAATCTTCTGCGCACAGCAAGTGTGTCAACAGAAGCAGTACAAACCACTTACCAAGGCTGCGTTTCACGGATATATCCTTTGTTGATCAGTTCATATACTTTTGAGCCGAGCGGCTGTTGTTGGGAAGTATCATCCATGAGAAGCTGCTCTTTTTTGTTTGCACGCTCTTTGGTGTGTCTGCTGTGCTCTCCGCCGGAACCCGAACCGGAACTGTTTTGTTGCTCCTGATCGTTTTGCTCTTTTGCTTCGCTCATGGTGGCTGCAGAGGTATCACCACCCTGCGGTTTGGGCAGCGTACGACCTTTGGCTGCGGCTTTCTGCTGCATTAGTACAATCAGCTTCAGGTTATGCAGTGCATCGGCATCTCTTCCCAATTGTAATGCTTTAGTATAGTATATCTTGGCTTTATCGTACGCTTTGAGATGAACATAGGCATTGGCGATGTTGTAGAAGAGTCGCTGTTTGAGCGATGGGGAACGGGTCTGAATGGAACGGTAGAGTATGAGTGCTTTTTCGTACCGCCCCTGTTTGTAATAAGCCGATGCCAGTGCGTAACGGCGCTGAAGTGACGGGTTTGTATGCTTTTCAAGCAGGGCCGTACTGCTGTTGTAGTCTCCTTTGTTGTAGGCGTTGTAGGCAGTTTTAAGGTAGTAAAGGTCAAAGGGTGATGCCTGTGCTGAAATGCCCCAAAGCCCAAAGAGGAGTATCAGGTATTTTGAAGCCCGTGTATGTGCCATAAAAAAGAGCAGCAGTGCGACAGCAAGCAGCAGAGGGTAAAGCTCCGTGTAGCTGTAGCGTTTTTTGGTGATGGTATGAGCCGTCTCCTCTACAGAAGCAAATGACTTCTCGATGGCGTCTGCCGTTGCTTCCGGTGTGCTTTGGGGTTCAATGTATGTTCCGTTAAGCGCCTGGCTGAGTGTTTTGAGCAGTGGGTTGATGCGTGAGATAACAAGGTGTCCCTCTTTGTCTGTCAATTTGCTGCCGTCAGCCTTTGGAATGGTGGCACCCTTTTGGGTTCCCATGGCAAGAATCGTTACGTGTACAGGAGTTTTTTCAAGTGCAGAGGTAAGTTTTTGAAGATTTTCTTCTTCCCCGCCGTCAGTAATGAGCAGAAGCTCCCTTTTGATCTTCGGCATAGAGGTGATCTTGGCAAAGAGCTTTTGCAAAGAGGTGCCTTTGGTCAGGATGTTGTCACGGTTGAGTGCGTGCAGTGCTGTACGGACAATGGCATGGTCTGTTGTAGGCGGAGAGAGCAGTAGCGGATTGGTGGTAAAAGCAATGAGCATTATGTTGTCACGGCTGTTTTGTGAGAGAAGCGCATCGATGGTTCTTTGTGCAAAGGTATAGCGGTCGGGCTTGATGTCCTGTGCTCGCATAGAGTAGGAGACATCGAGTGCAATGATAATATCCCGCGCATTGACAGGTGCCTCTTCAACACCTCTTTTTATCTGTGGCCTTGTCATTGCCAGCAGCAAAAGTGCGAGGATGAGCCAATGGATACGTCTGTGCATGCCAAGCGGTCTATGGTAGTAGCCAAGCAGTAGAAGCGGCACAAAGAGCCACAACAGCTGCGGATAGAGCAGACTCATGCCGATGCCTCCTCTCTCCAAAAGAGCCAAAGTATGATCAGCATTGCCCCGAGTATCGGCAGGAAGATCAGGAGGCGTTTGTTGAGGTAGTTCTCGCCGCGAATGGGGCTTGGCTCAAGTGCCGCGATATCACTGAAAACCTCTTTGAACGCATCGGCATTCAGCGCACCGTAGCTTTTTGCACCGGTAGCTTTTGCAATGGTCTCAAGCAGCCCGCTGTCATAGTCACGTTTGCTGCCAATACCGATGCTATAGATCTTGACCCCTTGTTTTTTCGCTTCCGCAACAGCCTCTTTGGGAGAGTGGCTTCCGGCATTGTGGTAGCCGTCTGTGATGAGGATGAGCACCTTCTGTTTTGCCTGCCCAAAAGAGAGGGTGCGCAAAGACTGCATGATGGCATCCCCGATAGCTGTACTCTCTCCGGCAATGCCTTCATTTGTCATTCCGAGCAGATCAGACAGGGCTTTGAGATCATAGGTGAGTGGTGAAGCGGTATAGGCAAAGGTGCCAAATACCACTGCCCCGATGTTGTCGTTATGACGGTTTTGAATGAAGGCTTTTGCCAGAGAGAGGGTTGTCTCATATTTGGTTTTGAAGCGCTCTTTCCCGTCAAATCCGCTTTGTGCCATGGAGCCTGATGCATCGATGGCAAGGACAAGGTCACGTCCTTTCTTTGTTGCATGACCCTCACTTTCATAGACAAACGGTCCGGAAAGGGCAATGACCATCAGCGAAAAAGCGATGATCTTTAGCCACGTATCGGCAGAAAATACCGGACTTTCCGTTCCTGCCCATGCTGTTTTTGAAAAGTAGAAGCGTCTGCTGTAGTCACGGCACCAGATGAAGCAGGGTATCAGCAGCAGCAATAGCAGAAACCAGGGAGAGGCGAATGTAAAATGCATATGTCCATTTTAGCATTTCTCCGATAAGGTTACGATATAATTATTACCAAACCCATACGATAAGGTGATATGATGCAGCGATGGCACAAAAGGGCGCACACATGGCTGGGTGTGCTGATGGCGATATGGATACTGCAAAGCGGACTGCTTTTTGCGAATAAACTCGCCTATGAAGAGCACGCCACAGAGGTGATCTACAATTCTCTAAAGTCACAACCCTCCAAAAGTTTTCTAAAGCGGCTCTACAAGCGGGTACTCTTCCTGCCTGTATGGATGCACGAGAAGGGGCTCTCGCCTGCTGCAGAAGGGCTTTTCCGTACCATGCGCGAAGATCAAACCCTTGATCCTGCCAGCAGTATCTACCGTGACAGCCGGGGGCTTTATGAGGAGGCGCAGGCACTCTATCGGGGGGAGGGGAACTTTATGAAACGCATGGAGATGGAGTTTCGCATCTCTCTGCTCTATGAAGCCTATGTCAACTATGCCTATTTTGGGAGTATCAACTGGGGAGCCTTCCGCGCACGCATTGCCAACCTGATTGTCAACGATGTCAGTACGGAGTGGGAGCTGCACCGTCCCAAGGTCGATGCTATCGGTATGGTGGAGAAAGCACTGCTTGGCAAAGACCTGCATGCCATGCTGCAAAAAGCGGTACCGACTGCCTACCACTATAGAGCACTGCAAAAAGCGCTGGCACACTACCTGAAGCTTCAGCAGCGTGGCGGATGGAAGCATGTATCGCTTGGAAAGACGCTGAAACCGGGAATGTGTGACCGTGGTGTCTATGCACTGCGTGAACGCTTGAGGGTCACGCGAGATTATGTCGGATGCAGTGACAGCAGTGAAGATGACAGCTATGACCGCTGTCTTGTGGAGGCGGTCAAACATTTTCAGCGCAGAAACGGGTTGGCAGATGATGGAGTGGTCGGTCCGGCAACACTGAGAGTACTCAATATCCCGCTCTCACAGCGGATCACCACATTGCGTCTAAACCTTGACCGTATCAAATGGTTCAACCCGCGGCAGCCACACAGGCATATCATCATCAATATTCCGTTTTTCAGGCTCTACTTTGAACAGGATGGCAAGCTGATCAAAACCATGAAGGTGATCACCGGAAAACCGAACCATCCGACCCCTATCTTCTCCGATGAGGTCGAAATGATCGTACTCAACCCTTACTGGAATGTACCCAAAAGCATTATCCAAAAAGAGATGATCCCCAAACTCCTGCGCAATCCGCATGCTATGACAAAGGAGAATATAGAGGTTTACACAGGGTGGGGAAAAGATGCACACAAGGTCGACCCTGCATCGGTGGACTGGTCGCAGTACCGCTACTCTAAAACGGTGCCGTACCGCTTCGCGCAGGTGCCCGGGTACAAAAATGCACTGGGAAAAGTGAAGTTTCTTTTCCCGAACCGTTTTTCGGTCTATATGCATGACACACCGACCAAACCGCTCTTCAAACGGCCCAAACGTGCCTTCAGCCACGGATGTGTGCGTCTGGAGAAGCCAAGAGAACTGCTCAAGACCTTTGCCTCTTTTGAAAAGAATGTCGATTTTGAAAAATCGCAGGAGATTTTGGAGGGCAAAAAAAATGTCTATCTGCGTCTTAAAGAGAAGGTACCGGTTGACATCATCTACCTGACAGCGTGGGTCGACTATGACGGGAAACTTCAGTTCAGAGACGATGTCTATCACTACGACAAGATGCAGCTGCAATCATATAAAAGGTGGTAACGATGGCGTTTGCGTATGCTGTGGCACTGACAGGCGGTATTGCGACAGGTAAAAGTTCGGTCGCCAAGATGTTTGAAGAGGATGGTTTTACGGTAATAGATGCGGACAAAATTGCCCATGATATGCTGGATGAGCAGGCTCAAACGGTTGCACAGATGTTTGGTGATGAGGTGGTACAGGATGGCAAGGTGGATAGAAAGCGGCTTGGGGCGATTGTCTTTGCTGAACCAAGAGAACGCAAAAGGCTTGAAGCGCTGCTGCATCCGCTGATCTATCAGCGTATTGAAGAGCGAGCCCAGAGGGAAGATACCAAAAGCAAACCCTACCTTGTGGACATACCGCTCTTTTTTGAAGGCAAACGCTACCCCATTGCACGTACGCTGGTGGTCTATGCACCGCAATCTCTCCAGATAGCAAGATGCATGCAGCGTGACGGTCTTGAAAAGGAGGCGGTACTGGAGCGGCTTGCTGCGCAGATAGACATTGAAGAGAAGCGCTATATGGCAGACTATGTCATCGACAACAGCAAAGACCAAACCCAACTTAGGGTAGAATACGAAAAAGCAAAAGAGGCGATTTTGAAGGAGTTTGCATGACCGTAACCAAATATTCTGCCAACGGCAATGATTTTATCATCTTCATTGCACAGGAGAAGGCAGACAGGAGCGCGCTGGCACAAAAGCTCTGCCACCGACAAAACGGTGTCGGTGCGGATGGGATGGTCGTGGTGCTGCCGCACCCTGAGTATGACTTTGAGTGGGAGTTTTACAATGCCGACGGCTCCTCTGCGGCGATGTGCGGCAATGCCAGCCGTGCCGTGGCACACTTTGCGCACGAAAAGGGCATTTGCAAAGATGGCAAAGCGGAGTTTCTTACGGGCGCGGGGGTGATCCGTGCTACCATTAACGGTGTTTATGTGGTCAGCGACATGGTCGCACCACGCATTATCCGTACCGATATTGAAGAGGATGGCGAGAACTGGTGGCTGATAGACTCCGGTGTACCGCATCTGGTGGCGGTACGTGACGATATCGACACCTTTGATATCGCCCAGATGCGCAGGCTCAGAGAGAAGTACAATGCCAATGTCAATATCTGTAAAGTAACAGATGATGCCATGTATGTACGTACCTATGAGCGTGGGGTGGAAGATGAAACTCTTGCCTGCGGTACAGGAATGGTCGCCTGTTTTATTCGCAACCACAAAGAGGGGCGTGTGCCCGATCAGATACGGGTACACCCCAAAAGCGGAGACGAGCTCTATGTCAGCTACGAAGACGGGGTGTACCGCTTTGGGGGGAAAGTGACCAAGACATTCATTGCGGAGACACTGATATGAGAAAGCATGGTATGAGGCTGCTGGCAGGTACGTTGCTTGCTCTGTCACTGTTGGGAGCCGGAGAGTTTGACAATGCGATGGAAGCCTACAAAAAAGGCAGCTACATTGAAGCGCTCAACGGGTTTTATATGCTTGCCAAGAACGGTGATGCCAAAGCACAGTTCAATGTAGGACTGATGTATGCAAAAGGAGAAGGGGCACAGCAGGATCTAACCAAAGCGATGACATGGTATGAAAAAGCTGCAGAGCAGAATGTCGCTGCGGCACAGTACAACCTCGCCCGCCTCTACCATGCCATGGGCACAAAAGATCCCCACGCGCTTGAGCGTGCACGCTACTGGTACGAGAAAGCGGCAGAAAACGGCATTAAAGAGGCGTACAACAACCTTGGCGCACTCTACCTTAAAGGGGAAGGCGTCAAGAAAGACACAAACCGTGCCTTCTCCTACTTTCAGAAAGCCTCAGAGATGGGTGACGCAAATGCCAAGCTCAACCTTGGCATCCTGTACGCATGGGGTGAAGGCATCAACCCTGACAAGCTGAAAGCCTATGACAACCTGCGTGCCGCACTCCAAAGCGGGCAGACAGAAGCACAGCGCTATTTGGATCGTCTATGCAAAGAGAGCAGCTGGGTGTGTCAAAAGAAGTGACAGTTTTTTAAAACATATAAACGGCTTCTATGTCGTTTATTAAGCTTCTTTCGTATATAATTCCCACCTACAAAATATGTGGTCGCGTAGCTCAGTTGGTAGAGCACTACCTTGACATGGTAGTGGTCGATGGTTCGAGTCCATTCGTGGCCACCACTTTTACAAGAATGGTACTCTCCCTTTTTTATCTTTACCTATTTCCTAAAAAAGCTTTTATACAATTGTATGACAACAAGTGCTCCTATATACATTACAGGCGAATAGATAAGAACAAGAACATAGACCATACCTGATTCATGGATGCCCCGTCCTTGCAACATGATGGGTGTTAGAACTATGTTGGCATACAATAGAGGGGAAAGACCGATATTGATAGCAATAGTATTGGCAATATCCGAGTTGTCAACTTTGTAGTTTCTGTATCTTTTTATTGCCCAATAGATAAACAATAGTGAGAATATTGCATATAAAAATGCATCTACATATATTTGGTTTTGCTTGCTTGCATACGCAAAAATCAACACTGTCCATGCTATTAATGCAAAAGGGAAAGCATATAAAAGTTTCATTTGAATCCTTATAGTTTACAATATTATAAGACAAGGGTCATGATAACTTTAGAGGCTCTTTCCTGAAGATTTCTAACAAGATTTTGTAGAGATCTTCACCTCTGTGATTGAACCTGAACTCACACTCTTTG
>JALTYW010000114.1 GCA_027046415.1 Sulfurovum sp. | reverse complement strand
CTCCAACCGGCACGGGATGAGTACCCTGCTTGCCGGCAGTACCTCACTTGGAAGTGTCATTCAGAAAACGGAGTACGAGAACCTTGATGTGATCACTTCCGGTCCTGTGCCGCCAAACCCGAGTGAACTGATTCAGAGTGAATTGACCGGAAAAGTGCTGGAAAAGCTGAGAGAAGCCTATGATGTTATTATTCTCGATACGCCTCCTATCGGACTGGTAACCGATGCACGTACTTTGATGCATCTTTCCGATACTAGTATTTATGTACTGCGTGCCGGGTATTCGAAAAAAGGATTTGTACAGAACATCAATGAGCTTTCACAGCTCAAAGAGATTCACGGTCTCGGAATCGTTCTCAATGATGTAAAAGCCGACCGTCATGGTTATGGTTATGGTTATGGTTATGGTTATGGGTATGGGTACTATGAGGAAGAGAAGAAATGATCCTGTCCTTTTTCAGAACAAAGAAAAAGGAGAAAAAACGGGGTCCAAAACTTCGTGTGGACCTGCATTCGCATCTGATACCGGGAATCGATGATGGTTCACAGTCGATCGAGGAGAGTCTTTCGCTCTTGCAGGGATTGGAAGCTGCTGGGTATGAAAAGCTTATCATTACACCGCACATCATGTCCGACAGTTATCCCAACAGTGCAAAAACTATTTTGAGTGGACTTGAAACCCTTAAAACAGAGGCTAAAAAGAATGGCATTGCTTTGCAGCTTGAATCCGGGGCTGAATACTATCTGGATGAGTATTTTTTCAATGAGATGCAAAAAGACGAGATTATGGCTATAGGGGGCCGCTATGTACTGTTTGAGAGCTCCTACATTTCAAAACCGCTGCAGATTGAGGAGATGATCTTTGCTATTGGCGAGGCGGGATACGAACCTATGATGGCACATCCCGAGCGTTACCGCTACATCAAAAATCCGGAAAAAGAGTATAGACGCTTCAAAGAACTCGGAGTCCATTTTCAGGTTAACATCAACTCTTTTGGCGGCCACTACGGCAAGCAGGCTGAGGCACTGGCCAACTTTCTGAATGAAGCAGGTATGATCGACTTTTTGGGATCGGATGTCCACCACAAAAAACAGGTTGATACACTTTCCGAACTCTTCTATAGTGATGTATATCATAAGATATTTGAAAACAACACCATCAAAAACGATACGCTGTTGCAATAACTCATTGGAGTTATGCTATGATAAAAAAATAAAAAAAGGGAAAGGGAACAAATGAAAAAATGGATAGGTATAGCAGCAGCTGTCTTTACACTTTTTTTGCTCAATGGCTGTGACAGTGAGTCTGATTACAGGTTGCTTCAGACGCAGCACAGTGTTAAAAGCCAGAGGATTACCGACAGAAGTATTGAATACCGTATTTTGCCACAGGACAGAGTACAGGTCCTCCTCTACAAAGATCCAAACCAGGAGAATATGGCAGCCAGCGGTGAGCTTGGCCAGGCAATGACCAGTAAGGGTATTCTCGTTGATACAGCCGGAACTATTACCCTTCCACTGATTGGCAAGGTACATGTTGCCGGTTTGACACAGACACAGGCAGCTGACAAGATTACCCGGCTCTACAAGAAGTACCTGAATACACCATCGGTATATCTGGAGGTCTTGAACAAGCGTATTCTGGTGCTTGGTGAGGTCAAAAATCCGGGTGTGATTGAACTCGACAAAGAGAAAATGACACTCTTTGAAGCGATTGCCCATGCCGGGGATTTGACAGATTCCGCTGTGAGAGACAACATTATTATCCTCTCCAGTGACAAGCAGGGGATGCATATCAGACGTGTGGACCTGACACATTTCGACAAAATGACCCTGGCAAATCTGATGCTTCGGCCCAACGATATTGTCTATGTGCAGCCGGATGACTGGAAAGAGTTCAAGGTGGCTTCAGACAACTTTACATCACCGTTTGAAACGATCACAAAGATCGCTGCACCGTTCGTAACGTTGAAATATCTTAGTAACTGATAGATAGTCGATGCAATGAGAGAAGTTCTTTTTCTGCTTTGTTTAACGGTAATAACACCGTTAATGGCAGAGAAAGCAATTGTTATTGATCTTTCTGAACAGAAGGCATATGCCTATGAAGATGGCTATGTGCTCTTTTCCGGACGGATATCATCAGGTATTGAGGGACGAGAGACACCGACAGGGGAGTACATAGTGCTTGAGAAGAAGCGCTATCACGTCTCCAATATGTGGCCGCGTCCCAATGGTGGTGCGAAGATGCACTATATGTTGCGACTGAGCTATGATGGTATAGCGATGCATCTTGGCTATGTGCCAAACCATCCGGCATCACATGGCTGTGTGCGGATGAAAAACGGTTTTGCTCAGCATATGTACAAATGGGCCGAAGTAGGAATTCCCGTTACCATTGAGGGGGATGCTGCGGAATACCTGGCAAGAAAACGGGCAAAGAAGCACGGGAAAAGAGCCGTATATGATGACGCGTACGGTGTTGTCGATTTTCACGACTGATTTTTGGGTACTACCTCTTTCATATTCTCAAACCAGTCTCTTTTGAAGTGTTTTTTGATGTAGGCTTCATGGTGCGGCACCGTGCATCCGCTGCAGTTTTGGTGGATGGCATCTTCAGTTTTAAATACATCCCCCTCTTTTGAGTCGATGGCACAGTAGCTTTTTAGGCTTCTGCTTTCTACCGCTTTAAATCCTTCGTCGTTGAACCTGAAGTTGGGGCAGGCGCAGAGGTAGCAGTTGAGATCCTCCATTTCGTGGCACTTTTTGTTCTCGGCATAGAGCGGACAGAAGTCAGGCTCGTGAAGACGCATATTCTCATAGCGAAAGTAGGCGATGACCTCGTCATCACTGAGGTGGGTGAGCTTTTGCATAATAGCGGCATGTTTACGCCCGTGTGCCTCAAACCAATCTTTATAACTCATAATGTTCAATCCTTATCCAGTTGAGATAGTTTATTTGCTGCAACGGCAGATGCAGCAGTGCGAGCATGTGCTGCATCACGCCGCCGTGGGTGCAGACGAGTATCTCTTTGTTTTTCGGCAGATCGGCAAGAAAAGCGCCGATACGTCTGCTAAAGGCTTCGTAACGCTCCGCACAGATATAGTTATGCCATGCTATGGGATCTTCAAGCAGCGAG
>JALTYW010000113.1 GCA_027046415.1 Sulfurovum sp. | reverse complement strand
AAAACACCGGCTGCAACAGCAGAACCGATAACCCCAGCCACGTTTGGACCCATAGCATGCATCAGAAGAATGTTTCCGGGCTTCGCATCTGAACCGACTTTACTTGAAACCCTTGCCGCCATAGGTACAGCAGATACTCCTGCTGAACCAATCAGTGGGTTGATAGGTTCTTTTGAGAACTTGTTCATAATTTTTGCCATCAGTACACCTGCTGCCGTACCTGCAGCAAATGCCAGCAGACCGATGACCATGATCCCCAGTGTCTCGGCAACAAGGAACTTATCTGCCTGCAGTGTCATACCAACACCGAAACCAAGGAAGATCGTTACCACGTTGATCAGCGAGTTTTGCATCTCATTAGAGAGCCTGTCAACAACCCCCGACTCTTTGGCAAAGTTACCAAACGCAAACGCACCCATCAGCGGTGCCGCGTCTGGCAGTACCAGTGCGATCATCATAATGACAACAACAGGGAAGACAAGTTTTTCAAGTCTGTGTACCTTTCTTCCTGTCTTCATCACGATCTTACGCTCTTCTTCCGTTGTCAGTGCCTTCATTATTGGAGGCTGAATCACCGGTACAAGCGCCATATAGGAGTATGCAGCAACTGCAATGGCTCCCAGCATTTCCGGTGCAAGTGCCGATGCGATGAAGATCGATGTCGGACCGTCCGCACCACCTATAATGGAGATAGCCGAACACTGTTTAAGCGTAAAGTCAACCATACCCGTATACTGTGAAAGTGCCGCTGCACCTACCAGTGAACCAAATATCCCAAACTGTGCCGCACCACCAAGCAGTGCAGTTTTTGGGTTGGCAAGCAGCGGACCAAAGTCGGTCATTGCACCAACACCCATAAAGATCAAGAGCGGAAAAAACTCATTGGCAATACCCATATTGTAAATGATTCCAAGCATCCCGTGAGGACCACTCATATTAGCAACCGGAATATTCGCAAGCAGCCCCCCAAAGGCAATAGGAAGCAGCAGCAGCGGCTCAAACCCCTTTGCAATTGCCAGGTAGAAGAGGATAAAGACAATGATAAACATAATCACACGTCCCCAGCTCTGTGCAAATTTGCTCATCTCTACACCTTGCCCATTCTTTACACCCTCTTTTGGGTTCAGAATGGCATAGAGTCCAGTAGTTGTAAAGAAACTGCCTATAAGCTCAGTCACACTCTTTGGCTGATAGGTCGCCTTTTCTTGTGCTATGAGCTGCTCCTGTGTCATAAATTCCTTCGCTCCGCCTTCATGCTCCAAGGCAACTGCCGAAGCAGTGCCAAGAAAAGCGAACACAAAGAATATGGAGAGTAACAGATGTTTGATCTTCATGATTACTCCATTGTTGCTAGAAGCTGTCCGTCTGCTACCGCATCGTTGACATTGACATTGATCGATCTGATCGTACCAGCCTGCGGTGCTGCAATATCGATCTCCATTTTCATTGCTTCAAGGATCATGATCACATCACCCTCTGCTACAGTATCTCCCGGGTTTTTCAGAATCTTCCAAACATTACCCGGTGTTTGAGAATGGATCTCAACACTGCCAACACCGTTTGCAGGTGTTGGTGCCGGCGCAGCTGCAGCCGGTGCAGATGTTGTCGGAGCTGCTTCTGAGATTTGGATATCTGCATCACCCTCTGCTACTTGAACACTGTATTTCTTACCGTCAACCACTACTGTATAATTTCCTGCCATATTTCCTTCTCCACAATTGTTTTCTTTACCTTTTCTTACCATCAACGGTGACTCACCCTTGAGGAACGCAATACCTTTCTGATCACATGCCGCTGCAATGAAAATGTTCTCTTCTGTTGTCTCAAGTCCTTCATCTTCAAGCACTTTTGTCCAGTGTGCAATGGACTTGTTCTCATCTCTGTCAGCAATATCGAGCGGATTCTCATTTGTCGGATCGAGCTTGAGTTTCTGGCTTGCAAGCTCTACAATCTCACGATCCGGCTCAACCGGTGTTTTACCGAAGTAGCCAAGTACCATTCTTCCGTATCCAGGAGCGATCTGCTTCCACGGTCCAAACATAACATTCGCATACGCCTGTTGCCAATAGAACTGGCTGACAGGTGTCACGGAAGTTCCGTAACCGCCACGTTCAACCACCTCTTTCATCGCTTTGATCACTTCATCGAACTTATCAAGGTCACCATTGTCTCTCATCATCTGCGTGTTTGCTGTCAGTGCACCACCAGGCATTGGTGAGAATGGAATTAGCGGGCTGACCTGTGTCGCTTCAGGCGGAATCATATAATCTGCAAGGCACTCTTTGAGGCGCTCTTCATACTTCAGTACTTTGTCAAGCTTGAGATCCCCAAGGTTGTAGTTGGTACCCTTTGTCGCGTGCAGCATTGTCAAGATATCAGGCTGAGAAGTACCGCCACTGACTGGGCTTGCCGCCATATCTATGCCGTTTGCACCCGCTTCAAGCGCTGCAAGGTAGGAAGCAACAGATACACCTGCTGTCTCATGGGTATGGAGTCTGAGGTGAACACTCTCTCCAAGCAGTTTACGTGCCATAGCGATGGTTTCATAGACTTTATGCGGGTTGGCAGTACCGGAAGCATCCTTGAAACAGACAGAATCGAACTCAATACCGCTGTCAAGGATATTTCTCAGTGTCTTTTCATAAAAAGGTACATCGTGTGCCCCTTTGCATCCTGGAGGAAGATCCATCATCGTGACAACCACTTCATGATTCATGCCGTGCTTTTTGATACACTGTGCAGAGTACTCAAGGTTATTGACATCATTGAGTGCATCAAAGTTTCTTACTGTCGTCGTACCGTGTTTTGCAAACATCTTTGCAAAGAGATCGATCATCTCACGACTTCCTGTATCAAGCATAACCGTATTGATACCGCGTGAAAGCACCTGAAGGTTTGCTTCAGGACCAACAATTTCGCGGAATCCGTCCATCATCTCAAACGCATTCTCCTGCAGATAGAAAAAAAGCGACTGGAAACGTGCACCGCCTCCAAACTCAAAGTGGGTAATACCCGCCTGCTTGGCAGCTTCAACCGCCGGAAAGAAATCATCCATCAGCACACGACCGCCAAAGACCGACTGGAAGCCGTCTCTAAAGGTCGTATCCATTACATCAATATATTTTTTAGCCATCTATCAAAC
>JALTYW010000112.1 GCA_027046415.1 Sulfurovum sp. | reverse complement strand
CTGTGCCAACGGTGCTGTAGCAGACTCTAGCAGCGGGCAGTGGGAAGCAACAGACATATTCAGCAGCATCGCACGTCTTGCCTTGTTCTCTTTAAGTACAGGTTCGAGCTCCTGAAGATCGCTTTTCACCCCTGCAATGACAATCTGCCCCTGCGCATTGTAGTTGACAGGCCAAACCTTTTTACCTGCCTCTCTAAAGTCTGCACAGATCTTCTCTACTGTTTCATCATCCAGTCCCAGACTCACCAGCATCCCTACATCCTGTCCTTCACACGCCCCAGCCATCAACTTGCCGCGCAGGTTGACCAGTTCGACCGCATCGATAGCATCAAGCGCTCCTACCGCTGTCAGTGCCGAGAACTCACCTAGTGAGTGTCCAAGTGCATAAACCGGTTTGATAGGCAGTTCATTCTCAAAAAGCTTGTGTGCGATCGCAGAAACAAGCAAAATTGCAGGCTGTGTAAACTCTGTCTTTTCAAGATCATCATTCTCTGTAAAAAGCAGTGCTTTGAAGTCTATCCCTGTACGCTTACCTGCTGCTTCGATCATCTCTTTTGCAATCTCGGAGTTGTTGTAGAAATCCTCTCCCATACCTACTGCCTGAGACCCCTGTCCCGGAAATAAAAATGCGCATTTGACTGACATTGTTGTCCTTTTGTGTTTGATAGATATGCCGTATTTTACCATTTTTTGATTATAGGAGAAAGCTATCTCACTCTCTTACAGACAAGAAGCTTTTATGATACTGTTTGATCTGCTGTTTCTCTTGGTTTGACCCAAAATTGTGACACAAGCAGGTCAAGAATATCCTGTTGAGTAACTGGACGTTCAAGGAGAGCCCTCTCTTCATCCGATACTGCCGGTTTCTCTCCATATATCACCAGTTCAAACCCATTCGTTCCACTGGCGGTATTGAGTAGGTCAGCCGTTTCACCCTCATACAGTTTCGAGTCTATAACAACCATATCGTACTTTTCCAATTCATATTTCGGTTGCAGTCTCTTCATGGAGAGATCTACATTCATGGGAAAATAGCGAAACATTTTAGTCAGTGCCATGGCATCATTGGTACTGTTCAAAACGAGCAGAATGTTTTTGTGCAACATCAGTGACGAGGGAAGCCGGTAGTGTCTACGCTCCCCCATATCTTCTGTAGAAAGAGGAACAGTAAGTACCAGACTTCCTCCAGATTCCGATGAATACTCCAGTGTCGCATCAAGTGCTTTCAGTTCATCTGCCAAGGCAAGCATCAGCTCTTCATGGATACTTTCCTTTTTCATAGGAAGATTCGTAATCTTGAAGGTGACTGGCTCACGATAGACAAAGTCCGCAGGGGCTTCCAGAGAGAGAAGAAGTTCTACCTTGCAGTTATCAAGCATCAACCGGTAAACCAGCTGAAAGAGAACCGACATCAACATCTCTTCGTTCCCTTTCATTCTGCACGGCAAATGTTTCGAGAACATAAATGTCAAACCTGGTGACCCATGTTCACAACTTTCTGCAAGTGCATCATACATATATTTCACTACCCTGTTGATATCGAAAACTTCCTCTTCCATCGTTCATCCTCCATCATCATTGTTTTACTTCAATCATTATATATCATAAAGTATTAATATAATATTCTACAGAGATTACACAATGGGTATGTTATGCTCTCAGAAAGCATGAAAAAGGATAAAATATGGAAACAAAATATATTTGTACTGTGTGTGACTATATCTATGATCCCAAAGAGGGGGATCCTGACGGCGGTATTGCACCGGGAACCCCCTTTGAAGAGATTCCTGATGATTGGGAATGCCCGGTATGTGGAGCTAAAAAAACAGATTTCGAACCTTATACGGAGGAGTAACACTCCTACCTTGTTATCTTTTTTATCATATCGACAAGCATATTTCCGTTGACCAGTTCAATCTGCTTCTCTTCAGCAAAACGGTAACACTCCTTGGTAAAATCGGTAGTAGTTACAACAAATGCCTTGTCGACATCATATTCATACATTAGCCCGTACATTTCTCGGATGACCTTGATGGTCACTTTTGCATCTTCATATTTTTTGCACTGAACGATTGCACTCGTTCCCCGTTTTTGCATCCAGATGTCAACACCACCGTCCGCACCAAGCTGTTCGTTACCTCGTACCTTCCAACCCTGCTGATGATAGAAAACCTTGCATAAATGTTCAAATTCACTCCATGAAAGACCTTTGAGCCTTTTTACCGAACGGTACCGTCGTAGATAGCGTTTGGATGGTGAACGGATAAGCAAGCGACTCAATTTAAAAAAAGCCATGAAGAGAAAAAAAAGCAGTATTGCAGCTGAATAAATCTGTATATCCGGATAGGTTTGCATGGAATGATTATAGACAAAATCTTTCGATAGTTGCCTAAACGATGTCAAATTGTCATTTATTTATCATTTTTTTCCAAGTACTTTCCAATTTCACCCATGAGCTTTTTGAGCTCCAGATGGTACTTCCCGGTATAAACAGGAAGCATATCCAGGTTGTCATACACAAACAACAGACTTATCTTCTCTGCAAGTTTTGCAACACGTTTGGCACCAATATTGCGGGCACGTTTCTCCAGATCGATTGCAAACTCCTTAATCTGCCATACTGCTTTGCTTTTAGAAATTTCACGGAAATAGATATCTGAACGTTCAAACTTCTCTACAAACTCCTTGAGTGAATCTTTATATTCAACACCAAGCTGTTTGCTTCTTGCACTGCCATCCTGTATATTAAGCACGAGAGCCTGCCTCTCCTCTTCATCCAGCTCCGTAAGCATTTTTTCCGCCTCTTTTTGAACCGGCGTCTGAGACTTTATCTTCTCCATCTGCACATAAGCCTCTTCGCTTTTCTGGAATGCATCCATAATGTACTTTTCCATATTGATAATCGGCTTTCCGGCCTCTTTTCTGATCTTTCTCTCTTTGATATCCCCTTCATACAAAGCAATGATCAGCTCATAGATACTCTCCTGCATCACCGGCTTGACAAGATAGGCTGAAATGTACTCTTTATTGATTCTTTCAGGGTGTGCCGCATCTTCAAGAATAATAAATTTTAGATCATATTTTTCTTTGACTTTGAGTACCAACTCTTCGATCCCCTTTGTCAACAGCGTGTTTTCAAGGACA
>JALTYW010000111.1:5332-14121 GCA_027046415.1 Sulfurovum sp. | reverse complement strand
ATGTAAAGGTCATGTGTACATGACAAGGCAAACAAATATTTTGAAAGCAAAAGAGCTTATAGCCAAATCCGATGCACTGCTCATCACCGCCGGTGCCGGGATGGGAGTCGATAGCGGATTGCCGGACTTTCGCGGGGTAGAGGGGTTTTGGCGTGCGTACCCAAGAGTTAAAGAGCTGGGGCTTCGTTTTGAAGAGATGGCCAATCCGCAGTGGTTTGAGAAAGACCCTGCATTGGCATGGGCATTTTACGGACACAGGCTGCATCTTTACCGAGATACTGTGCCGCACAGGGGATTTGAGATACTGAAAAATTGGGGTGATACTAAAAAATATAAATACTTTGTCTTTACCTCCAATGTCGACGGACAGTTTCAAAAAGCAGGGTTTGATGACACACGCATCATGGAGTGTCATGGGTCGATCCACCATCTTCAGTGTATCCAAAACTGTCAGGGAAAGATCTGGTCTGCAGAGGGTGTAGAGATAGCAATAGATGAAGACTTCAGAGCACTCGAGCCGCTGCCACGCTGTCCTGACTGTGGTGCCTTGGCACGTCCGAACATTTTGATGTTCGGTGACTGGGGTTGGGAGAGCAGTCGTACCGATACACAGAGCCGCAGACTCCAGAGCTGGCTGGCTATGCTTGAGGAGGTGGGTGCGAAGCTTGCTGTTATTGAGCTTGGTGCCGGTACTGCAGTACCGACGGTGCGCATGACAAGTGAAGATGTCGCACGTCACTTTGGTGTACCGCTGATCCGCATCAATCCGCGTGAAGCACATGGGGCGGAGATTGGTCTGGCAATGGGAGCGGGGGAAGCGCTCAAACATTTAGTGAAGAGCGAAGAGTGAAGGGTGAAGAGATGTGGTATGCTTTTCTTTGAAAAGCTTCTTTTTTTGTAGGGTGCGTAGTCACGCACCGTAAGGATAATACATGAATGGCAACTTACTGATTTATCTTGGTATTGGACTGATCGTTGCGGGTGTTGCCTATAAGTATGGTCTGCTTGGCTGGTTTGGCAATCTTCCCGGGGATATTAAGTATCAAACAGAGCATACTTTTGTCTTTATTCCGATTGTTTCTATGTTGCTTGTCTCGGCAGTGATTTCTGTTGTTATGTGGTTTTTCAATCGCTAAGAGGGTGGTATGCGCTGTTACAGCTGTGGTAAACTAAGTTTCAAAGCAGTGTGTGAAACCTGTAAAGATACCCTTTTTGTCCCCTCGACCCAGACACGCCGCATCGGTACACTCGATGTGATCTCTTTTTACAGCTACACAACGCTTGAACCGCTGCTTTTGACCAAGCACAAGCCGGAAGGGTGGCGGATATACCGTGAACTTGGCAGGATGCTCTTTCGACCCTTTATGCAGGAGTTTGTAGAGCATGATGACGGGATGGTGCATGTCATCGGGATCGATGAGGATGTGCGCAGCGGCTACTCGCATGTGGCACAGCTGACCCATGCGATGAAGATCTCTGGTGTTCATGTGCAACACGGTGTGCTTCGGGCACGCAACAGGGTGAACTATTCGGGCAAGCCGTTACAGTATCGTCTGGAAAACCCAAGAGACTTTCTTTATACCGGAAAAGCGAATATCAGTGCTATACTGGTCGATGATATCGTGACAACCGGCATGACGCTTCAGGAAGCACAGAAAACACTTGCAAGGCATAGGGTCGATGTGCTTTTTGCTTTGACTTTGGCGAGTGCGAGTGACTAAGTAAACATATATCCGCGTGAGGGGATGGTCTGGATAAATTTGTGTTTGAGTTTTTGGCGGAGTCTTTTGACAAGGGTACGGATGGTATTGGCACTGGTCTCCTTCTCCGGCCAAATGTGTCTCTCGATGGTATAGAGGTCAAGCAGAATATTGCGATTTTGGATGAAAAGCACAAGCAACTCGTGCTCTTTTCTGGTCAAAGGTATAGGGGTGTCACAGCAGTAGAGGGTATAGTGCTCCGCTTCGTAAGCAAACTCGCTGTCAAGCATAATATGGTCTGTCGTCTCTGTATCGTGTGTTTCTTTTTCAATTCTGCGCTGTGTAATTTTCAAAAGGGCATTGAGCTCATCGCGGTTGAACGGTTTGGAGAGATAGGCGACAGGATCGGTCTCGACGGCACGGTCAATATTGTAGTTGTCCAGATGGGCGGTCAGATAGATGATCTGAACATGAGGGTGTGACTGTTTAATGAGGACAGCGGCATCGACCCCGTCTATGTCACCTTCGATACAGATGTCCATTAAAACCAGATCAACAGGTGTTTGTGCGAGGGTTTTGAATGCACAGTCGGCATTAGCACATGTACCTGCCACATGATAGCCGAGTGATTTGAGATAGATGTCAAGTTCCATCGTGACAATGCTTTCATCTTCTACAATCAGTATATTCAGTTGTTTCACAGTGTAAACCTTATGGTGTATTTGGTGTGTGGATTTGTGCCGATATCTATCTCTCCTCCAAGCTGGTTACGCGCAAGAGTCTCAACCAGCTGCAGTCCAAGGGATTTGCCTGTTTTGGCACTCTCCAGCCCTCTGCCGTTATCTTCAACGGTAAGAATATAGCTTGTATTTTCCTGTAGTAGAGTGACCGTTACCGTTCCTTCGTGACTAAATGCGTATTTGTAGGCATTGGTGATCAGTTCATTGATGATCAGCCCGACATAGACAGACTGGCGCAGGGGCATGAGGGCATTGGTGTGCAGGTTAATATGCACTGTTTTATCTTTTTGCAGGGATGTTTGCAGATCATGCAGCAGTGCATCGAGATACTCCTGCATGTCGATCTCATCAAGACGCTCTTTGACAAGGAGCATATTGTAGGTCTGTGCAATGGCGTTGATACGGTTTTCAAGATCCAAGAGTGCTTCAGCCGCACTCTGTGCATCTGTCACCGTGTCGTTTTGCATCCTGATAATGGAAAGGATGATCTGAAGGTTGTTTTTGACACGGTGGTGTACTTCCTGAAGCAGCAGCTCTTTTGCCTTGAGTGTTTCATTGAGTTTGGCTGTCTTTGCTTTGACATCCGCTTCTACAAGCTGAGTACGGCGTCTGGATTCATCGAGTATCTGTGCATCGGCAAACGCCTTTTCCTGTTGAAGGATACGATATCGGTCTGCAAATGCGAGAGAGAGTACAAGGGCTTCAAATGCTGTACCGAACATCAGAATGTTTTTGACATGCAGCATGAAAGTAGTGATGCCAACGGCATCGAGAATGATGAAAAGATAGGAGAGAAAGACGATCGCAAAACCGGCGATGAAGAGACGCGCCTGTTTCTCTCCTCTTCGGTAGGAGATGATGCCTGCTGCAAGGTTGAAGGTGATAAAGAGTGCACCGGTAAAGATCACGATATAGAGATTGTAGAAAAGCGGGCTGCTTAAGACGAGAATTTCAAGAAGTGATAGAGTGATAAAGAGCATATAGATGTACCACAATCTCCCAAAACGAACCACTTTCAGAAAGTGCATGGCAAAGAGCGCAGAGGTGATTACCAGCAGGTTTATCTTTAAAACAGGGATTTTCATATCTATTACGACAAATGCAGGCGGCAGATAGATATGGGTCAGTCCCAGATAGGTCATCTGCTGCCATACAAGGGCAAAAAGGTACAAACTGTAGTAGAGATAGCTTCTGTCGCCAATGTAAAAAAAGAGGATCAGGCTGTAGGTTGCCAGTGCGAGGATAAATCCCACAAGCAGAGTGTTTATAAACTGTTGCTGTCTGTCCTCCCTAATGAAACTGCTTTTCTCTTTCAGTTGAAGCGTAAACTCGACAGGAGTGAGTTTTGAACGGGTCTCAAGATAGAAGGTGTTGACTGTATGCGGTGGCAGAGCCAGCATATAGTAAGGTGAAAGTGTTTCTCTGTTTTCATGCAATTTGCCTACCCCGTTGTGGAGGGCACTTGCTTCATCTTTTTCGCTATAAAGCGCAATATACTCAAGCAGTGGTGAGGTGAGTACCAATGCACGTTCTACAGGTGTGTCCGTTGGATTTTCGAGTGCAAAGTGTATCCAGATGGTATGTGTCTTCATACCGGTATTGATGTAGGGAAGATTGTAGGGCTTAAAGCAGTGTCCGTTTCTGATACGCTGTAGATTCTGCTGTGTTTTGCTAAAGCATACTTCACTCTTTTCGAGCAGTGAGAGATCATGTTGTGTCGGTGTGACAACAATCGGTATCACACGGGCACCGGCTATCTGCGGCAAAAGAAAGAGTGACAATAGAAAAGGCAAGAGGGCATGTATGTATCTTGGCATGAACAATTGTATCAAAATATCACGTAAATATCATTTTTGTCACAGCTTTGTCACACCGCTTTGTTAGAATGTAAAAAAGCAAATAAATGCTCAAGAGGAGGAAAAATGAAAAACAAAATGGTGATATTGGCGGCAATATTGGGAGTAGGGGTCGTTTCGGCAGCAGTGGCGGAGGATATGCATCTGTTTGATATCAAGAGCGGGAAAGTGACCTACACTATCAGCGGTTCGGCAAACATGATGGGGATGCAGATGCAAAGCAAGGGCAAAAAACGCTTGATCTTTGACAAGTACGGTGCAAGAAATCTTACCGAAACAGTAAAAATAGAGAAACGCAGTGGTATGGGAGGCAACAAGACGACCAAAACCCATACGATGACGCTTATGGATGGCAAGACAATCTATGTGGCAGATTTTAAACAAAAAACCATTTCCAAAATGGAAAATGTTGCGGCATCTATGCTTGGCAAGGGCGATATGAAGCAAAAGGGTCTTGCCATGATGAAGAAGATGGGCGGCAAGAAAGTTGGTACGGACAAGGTTCTTGGGTACACCTGTGACGTGTGGGAACTGATGGGGACAAAGCAGTGTATCTACAAAGGGGTGACACTGAAAGTAGAATCGAATGTAATGGGAGTCGTTAGCAAGGAGATCGCTACCGATGCAGAATTTGGCATTTCACTCTCAGACAGTGATTTCAAACTGCCAGACTTTCCGGTACAGGATAGAACGGGCATGATGGGAAGCCAAAGAGGCGGTATGGCTGTTCCTCCGCCCAGTGCAGAAGATATGTCTAAAATGGCTGAAGCGATGAAGGCGATGGGCGCAGCGATGCAACAGAGCCAAGGCAACGGGCAGATGTCTGCAATGTCTCCACAGGATCAGCAAAAAATGGGAGAAGCGATGGGCGCAGCTCTTATGGGTGCCATGATGCCTCAAATGAAACAGCAGATGGTTGAGCAGGAGAAGGCAATGATATACGCCAAACGTTGCTTAACAGATGCCGATACACTTGGGGAGGCACAAAAGTGTACGAGAAAAGTGGATGAGATGATGGGTGAGTCCGGAGAGCCTCTTGATAAGTGGGATGCCAAGACAAAGCAGGAGACCTTGCAAGAGATAGAGAGAGCGCTTGAGAGCGTGGCGTGTGCCAAACGAGCACAGACACCACAGGCAATGCAGCAGTGTATGCAGTAAACGAAAAGGAGCAAAAATGTTTTTGAATAAAAGTACAGTCTATGCAATAGCTATAGTTGCACTGGGTACATCAATGGTTTATGCAACCCAGAAGGTCGATCTTGAGAACTATCGCGTCAAAATCGTTAAAAATGCTTCAAAAAAGACGATTGAACGGGAGACCAAGTCGATAAAGTTCGAATTTGGAAATGACATTGAAAAGGTTATTACAGATGTAGACTTTGACTGTAAAAGTCTTGGTCTTGAAAAAACAAATGAGTTTAAAAACCCTCCTATGGGTTATGTAGAATATACCTACAAAAAAGAGATAGAAAAAGATGTGGAAGCATTATGTGAAGAGAGGGTTTATGACACTGGTTCCCAGTCGGTTGCTTTTTTGATCAAGTGGTAACAGACGAAGTGTTATGATGAAAAACACAATCGTAACGATACTATTACTATCTGTTTTTCTTGGTGCGTCCGAAGAGGTCTATCTGGGGCTTTTTGGTATGGTTGTCAATGTAGCCAAAGACGATACACTCAATGTAAGAGAGAAATCGGACTACCGCAGCAATAAAACTGCTGCCTTGCCTCTTGATGCATTGGTTGGCGTTGATCACTGCATACAAAGAGGAAAGTCCACCTGGTGCAAGATTTTTCACATCGCACAGAGAGATTATGATGGGTTCGGGTATGGTGCGAAACCCGGATGGGTCAATGCACGGTATCTGAAATTTGGCAACCGGGGCTATGTCACTATTGATGGCAAAGCAAACTGTGACTATGTACTTTCATGCAATAACACTGCTTGTGAGGTGGTAGGCGAGTATAAAACAGACCCTCAGACAGGTGATATTGTTTCACTTCAGACCTGCAAGATCGGGAGAAAAAGGCTTCAGGGTACAAATCGTTTCGGTGCAATGCCAGAGGATCCTGATGCATCCGGCTACTGTAATACCGACAGCTATGTAGAAACCTATTTGATGAAGCAAAAAGTGATGAACCGCTTGGGTACAGGAGAGGATCCGTTACAAAAAAAAGTACTTAACGTTGTCTCGTTGCTCAATGAGGGCGACAGTGGTAGATTGATTGCGTTTACCCATCCTCAAAAAGGTATTGTCATGACATGGAATGTCCGCTTTGGGGGCAAAGAGGATCTTACCTTTACCCGTGAGGATATCGAAAATGATGCGGAAAAGCGAATACACTGGGGGTATACCTATGGAAGGGGTGATGAGGTGCATATGAGTCTCTATGACTACATGTCACAGCTTGCAAAACCTTTTCACACGATCAGCAAAATAGAAAAACTCAAAAATCTTAAAGGTTTTCAGTGCCCTGAGGGAAGTCAATGTAGAGGTTATGAAGTATTTTGGATTGATGAAACTTCAAAAAATCCGGAGTTTGACTGGCAGGGGCTTGTTGTCATATTTGAAAAATATGAAGGCAGATGGTATGTGGTCGGTCTGTTGAGAGACCGTTGGACAGTTTAAGGAGAGAATGAATGATACGTATCGTGGTAATGCTGCTAATAAGTACGGGAATGTTGTTGGCAACAGCATTCCATCCCTATGGGGTGAAATCGGGAAAGATCATTTTTGAAAAACGCCGTTACAGCATGCATACGACACTGCATATAGATACACATGACAACGTACAGGGAAGTCGGAGTAATCCTTACTATGTGGAAGAAGAGATCGTCTACTACTGGGATGACTATGGTGATGTAGCCTTTGAGGAGGCTTACCGTGTTGCCAATTTTGGCGGCAAACCGCTGCCTAAAAAGATCAAGGAATATGAAAAGCTTTGGAAGGGAACACATCGTTACTACTACAACGTCAAAAAACATCGTCTCTCTGATGATCCTTATTACATCAGAAAGGCGTGTCTTGATGCAGAAAAGTTTTATCAGTTAGCGGGTTGGTTCGGTGTTATTTATCCGCAAGCTGCCAAATTGAACAGTGAAACAGTTGCAGGGAAAATGGCAACACATTATCGTGAGAGTGCCTACAGTGACTATTATATTTACGAGGGGCTTGTACTGCGTGAGGTAGACTACGCCACAAAGCAGAAAGAGGGAAAAGAGGTGCGTTTTGAACCGGAAACGGAACGCATCGCAGTTAAAGTGGAAGAGAATATTACGGTTGATCCGGTACGTTTCCATCCCAAATGGCTAAAGGAGCAATAGATATGAAAAAAGCAACGAGTATGGTATGTGTGATTGGTATAGTGTTGGGTACGATATCCAACGCTTCAGAGCAGATAAATCTGAAAAACTACAGGGATATTATGATAGACCACTATCACAATGACCAGGATTTCACGTTTATGCAGCAATTTATGAAGCAACATCCTCAAAAAGATGTAAAACTTATTGAAAATCCTTCATTTAGCTGTCAAGATGCCGGATTTACGCCTAAAGAGATGTATCAGGATTTGGTACTTTATGGGGAAAAAGACAAAGAAGGAAAAGTTGTACAGAGTGAAAAGAAGGGAAATTTTAAAGCCGAACATGCAAAAAAATATTTAAAAAAAACGGCTCATGGTGAAGCAACCTGTGTGGAAATAGTACGTTATAAGGGGAGTGAGCTTTATGGTACGAAACACTATGCCATTCTAAGAGGCAAAAGGTGAAAAGAGCTGCAAAACAAGCTTTGCTTCTGTGGCTAACGTTTGCCTCTATGCTTTTAGGCAGCGGACTTGCAAAAGATGAGCACCGATTCAAACCGTTCAACAGCTATACACTCCATGATTTCCATTTTGCCAAACCAGTTGTCTATATGGATATCGCGATATTCGGTGCAAAGGGTGACGTTGAGGGAAACACATTTCAACTTCCTGAGAAATATAGTTTTCAAACGCTGTTGCAAGTAGGAAAACTCCCCCTTTCACAATGGAGAAAAAAGAGGGATTTTGATTATCTGGCACATGTAATCTTGAAAAAAGAGTACTTTTGGAAGAGAGCCATCCCGCTTTTGTGGGAGTATACGTTCACAACACTGCGTTTTATGGAGCAGGGGGATTCAAGACTCAAAGCGATAACCCAACCGAAGGATATTCTTGACCTGCTTGGTGAAATAGACACACCCGCAGAGCTGTATGTATGGATGCATGCTGTCTACTCTTATGATGCACTCTCTTTTCTGATTGGGTGGAAAAAGCTCAAGGGTCTTTACCGCATTCACTTTAAAGGGCTGAATAACTTCTGTATTTATGACGAACACTTTGATTATTTTGACAAATACGGGAAAAAGATTAAAAGCACAACACTCAAGCATTACCGTAAAAAGGGATGTGTTGAGGCGTTGCCTTGAATATAGACAAGTTTGCGTTTGCAGTGGCAATTTTTAGAGTAG
>JALTYW010000111.1:0-5322 GCA_027046415.1 Sulfurovum sp. | reverse complement strand
ATCTTATCTTAACGATCACAATACTTTACAGCAAAACGTATCCAGTTTTGCCGCTAAGTATTGATTCTGTTTTTGGCAATGGAGTAAACCGTTGGGAAGAGAATCAGTTTGTGAATGGGCTTGGGCATGCACTTCAAATGCGGGGTAACATTGAACTGATGTATGATGCACCTTTTGTTCTGACTGTCAAAATAACAGACTACAAAAGACCCGATCCTCACCGTGGTACACAACACCGCTATCGGTTAAAGACAAGGATCAAGGCCTATTTTTGGGTTAAAGACCGTTGGGATTACGATGTATATCATGGCAGTGTGGACTATTCGCTTTCACTTGTTACCCGAACTTCAGGATCTGTTGACGCTTATAACGATGCCAGAAGACGGCTTTTTCAGGGGTTGAGTGAACGTGTTGCCGAACGCCTGAATGAAAACTTTACATTTATGGTTGATTTTGAACGTCAGCAACAGCGCAACAGTGGAGTAAAGAGAGTAATGTCCGGTCATGCTGTTGTGATGCGGGGTGAGACATTCGACTTTGAAAATGGTTCTATGCGCGGTAGAAAGCGTACAACTGCCGATATTGGCTGGTATGGGGATGCATACAAGAGTGATATGCAGCGGATGGCATTTTTAAACGGTACACAATACGGCATTGTCAAACACTATGGTTTTAGAGAATTCAAACGCAGCCAGGCTATGCATATGCATTTGCATGGTTATGACCTTTTTGGAAGAGCATTGCACAAAGGTACGGTTTTGGTACTCAAAACGGCTGAGGGACATTACGTCAAAATACGAATTGATGGATTTGTACGAAAAAACGGCATTGTTAATGCCGGATTGCGTTTGCAGTGGCAATTTTTAGAGTAGGGAGGAAAGTATGAAACAGATAGGAAGGTGGCTTATTGTCTGGGCAGTGTTGTTGCAGTTGGTATATGGGTACTATGGAAAGAACGATACCTACCCCCAACCGCCTGTTGATTTGGTAAAGCTTGACAAATCATACCGGTTTTTTGACGGATTTGACATTTCAGATACAACATTCAGCTACCATGATGCCAACGGCACTAAACACAGCATTGATATTAATGGTGCCTATTGGCACTTTAGGGGAATGGTTGCCAAAAAAGAGCAACCTAAAAAGATAGAAAGTCTGTTATCGCTGCTTCAATCCAAAGGTGCACTGCTGTTGGAGGACAACAAAGAAAAAAGCGATATTAAGCTGATCTGGGATCGTCCCCAAAAACATGAAAAGATCTATATCGACATTACCTACGGATGGTCAGACCACTTTAGGGTTTATATCCATCAAGAGCGGTATTTGCCGTTCAATACGTCGGTTGATGTTGTTTTGGATGAATCCAATGCTTCAATCCCCTCAGAGATGCTGCTGCGTGCACCGTTTGATGGAGAACATTATGTTTATCTAAAGGTGGATGTGCTCTCCCCAAAGGGGGTAAAGATCAAAACAATGTCCTATCCCAAAGGGGAAGGTGTCTTTATCCGAAATGAACAGTCGATGCAGTGTGATCCCAAATACTACAAACACTATACGATGTTCTCTCTTGACCCCTACCGCGGTATGCACGATTTTAAACTCACTACATTGGGTAAAAAAGCGAAAGTACGCTTGAGGCTTGTTGAAACTGACCATAAAGTAACACCGCTTGGTACGCTTTCGGAAAAACCAGGGGTTTTTCAGCTCAAAAACTCTCTGAACTCTCTACCAACGTTAAAAAGTATCGGATATATAAACGGCAGTTACGGTAAACCAAAAGGCGACTATCTCCCCAACGGAGATGCGCTCTACTGGCTGAACAATGCCTACTACAGCTTCAGCAAAGACGGTCTTCGTACCAACCTTGTTCCGGTACGTTCAGAACATATGACAACGGTAACATGGCCCGTCTATTTTAGTGCAATGCACGATAAACAGCATATCAAAGATGTTAAAGCCACCACGCAGATGGCGATTTTTGGTGCACACAGTGATGACAATGCAACTGTGCGTGTCGATCTATCTCTCTCGCACCTTCCAAAAGGGCTTACACTGCAAAAAGAGGACTTTGCGGTGTATGAAGATGGCAGCATACCGGGAAAAGTACTCAACATTGAACACCTGCATGAACCGATGCAGATTGTACTGCTGCTTGACTCCTCAGGGTCTATGAAACACAGTATGCGTGCTGCACTGCAAAGTGTGCGTACCTTTCTTGAAAAACTGCCAGAGGATGCCAAAATCACGCTGGTAGATTTTGACACAAAGGTCAAAGTACTTCAAACAGGCAGCAAGTCCGAGGTGTTGCAAAAACTCTCACGCATACGTGCCAACGGTGCGACTGCCCTTTACGATGCCATCATCAAAGGCACAACACTGCTTGAGGGAAAATCACGTGCGAGTATCATCCTCTTTACAGACGGTAAAGATGCCAACTACAACGATACCCGCCGCGGCAGCAAGGCAACATTCGATCAGATGATCGCCAAGGTACAGGATGCGGATGTTCCCATCTATCCCATCGCCTTTGGAAAGCATGCCGATACAACGACACTGAGTGCGATTGCACGGATGACAAAAACTGCCTACTATCAGGGTGAGAATATGGCACAGATAGATCGTATCTTTGAAGATATCCGCCAGACACTCTCTTCTGCCTATAGACTTACATACCAAAGAGGCAAAACACCGATACAGGGTGCGCAGCCTGTCGTGAACTATATGGTAGATGTAAGCGGTTCTATGGATTTGCGTTCTTCGTTTTACAGTGACTGCAAAGGGTGTGCCAATCGTTTTGAACCGCTTAAGTCGATGCTGGCACAGAGCATTGAAAGCCTGCCAAAAGGGACGTTTATACAGTTGAGTACTTTCGCATCAGATGTCAAAACGGTGCAGATACTGACACAGGACAAAGCGAAACTGCTTGCCGGAATTGGCACAATAAAAACGGGTGGCGGTACCGAGATTCTCAAAGCACTTAGAAAAGGACTGGCGTTGTGTAAGGTACAGCCTTCCAGCAGACGCTACTTCATCTTCACTACCGATGCCGCGGCAGATGCATTCAAGTTTGACAAAGAGCAGCAAAAAGAGCTTAAAGCAGTGCTGATGGCATTTAAACGCAGCGGCATAAAGAGCTTTTGGCTTGGTATGTGGGAAGATCCAAAAACAGTGGTGCATATGCAGCAGATGGCAAAACTGAGCGGTGGTGAGTCGTTTGTCAGTTCCGACATCGAAAAGATCAAACAGAAAATTCTTGCTGTCACCCGCAAGGTAGGCAAAGAGAGTCATGAAGCACACAATGTTTCTTCTGTTTCAATAAAACTCAAAAAAAGAGATGCGCGCACAGGAGTAAGCGTGGCAGCGGTAGGTGAGAGCCCACTCAACCTGCCGATACTGCATGAAAAAACGCCTTCCAAACAAGTCAAAGAGGTTGCCTACACTATTCGTCCTTTTAAAACCGATGCCAAAAGCTACAATGCCAAAACCGCACACACGATCTATGGGGACGATATGCCCATGAAAGATGTACGTATCAGCAAAATCATACCGCTTAGAGATGATCAGAACCGTACCATTGCAGCACACAACAAGGCGGTAAAGATCAGTGTAGGCAAAGCCTATCTGCTTGGCCGTCTCAAAGGGCTTGATGCCGGACACGGTTACACCTATCTGGTGCTTGACATGAATATGACCAACATGCTGCCGGTACAAAAAGTAGCCGTAGGTAAAGAGGGTGGCAGCCATCCGGCAAGCTGGATTGGGCAGAGCAATGAAAACTACACCTACAAAGAAGCCATACCTGCCTATGAGGTACCAAATTTCGCCAACCATCTCTTTATTCGCCTAAACGGCAGCCATGAGATGCCCATGAGCCCCATGACATGGGCACTGGAAAAACCGCTTTTGCCAATGGATGCTACCTCACTTACCATTGACGGTAACCGTTCAAAGTCCGGTATGCTGCTCTTTCGTATTCCAAACAAGAGCATTGCATCACTCTCTTTGCATTTTTACGACACAGCCTACGGACACATTGATCTTCCCATCATAGGTACCATGAAACAACATGCTGCCAGTGTAGAGGTACTCCCCAAACAGACTCCAAAGAAACTTGGCGATGCCTTCAGCCTTAGCGTGCTGGGCAGACATTTTGACGATACACTTGCAGGCATCAAAGCACCCAAAGGAAGCCTCTATGAGACGCTGATTGTTGCCATGAACAGCAAGGTCGATGCTCTTCTGGCACTCGATCCGCAAAAGCGTTTCAGGCTCAAAATAGACTCTCCTTACGGTGACTGGATGCTCAAACCCGCACCTATTACACAGATGATACCGCTTGGATTGTACGATGCACTCTCTTTGGCTCCCGGATCGCATAACCGTTTTGCACTGGTATTTCAGGTGCCGACACTGCTTCAAGATGCACCCCAAAGTCTTGTCGTTTCACTCAAGGGGAAAGACAAAGAGATAGGCATTAGCAAAGAAAATATCCCGCCAAAGATACCAAAGGTACTTGCCAAAGCTGATGCAGAGGGGATCTCACTCTCACTCAACGGACTCTACCGGCTTGATTATCTTGACGGATACAGTAGCGATTATCTGCTTGCAGATGTGACACTGGATGAAAAAGAGGATGGCAGTGCCGCACGGCTGCATCATATGCTGCAACTGACGCAAAAAGCACCCGACAAGGATGCAAAAAAGAAACCACAGCAGCACTCAGGTGCCGTATCGCACAGAGGGCTTGGTAACTTCAGCAGTGTAGACGGCGGTACAAACCCTGATGTGCGAAACATAGACAGCAAGACGAACACACGGGTGCTTGGATGTGACAGCATGGCACCGGACGGTTACCAAGAACGCTGTCTGGTGCTTTTTGATCTGCATGGACTGAACAAGGAGAAACCGCTCTATCTGACCTCTCCTGTGTTTGCTGATCTTAGCTATGCAATCGAGCAAAAAAAGCTAAAAAGCCTGAGTGATAAAGCAGCTCCTCTTTTGGTCAACAAACAGAAGCTTGAGAGAAGCAGTTGGGAGAAAGATATGCAAGCGGTGCTGGAAAAAGTACGCCAACAACGCATTGTCTCAGGAAAAGGAACGGCATATGCACATAAACGTGTCGTGTCACTTGAAGGTGCAAAAGATATGATGCAGCGTATTGCCCCGCTGAGTGCCTCTTATGCAGGGTCACAAAAGATGCAACAGGCAAAAAGCTTCAAAGAGGCGATAGCCATGCTTAAAAAAGTAGTTTGGGTACCTGCGGTAACGGATGGGGCACTCTACTCTCCAGAAGCGATGTTCACTCAGGGGTGGGGTAGTGAG
>JALTYW010000110.1 GCA_027046415.1 Sulfurovum sp. | reverse complement strand
CTATCTTTTAGAAATTGCACTTATTGGTTGAATTGGCGGAGGTAAAACTTGATTTACATCAAGGATATTAATAATTTGTTTATAATTTATTTATTTTCTTTGACATTTCTCTCATTTTTCTGTTATTATTTTCTTATCATTATCATAAGGAGAATTAAAATGAAAAAAATGCTTTTACTTTCGGCAGCGGCTTCGGCAATGCTCATGGCAGGTGGGGATATCACTCCGGCACCGGTAGAACAGGCTGCACCTGTTGCATCAGAGTTTCTGATCTTCAACAATATTACAGCAAAGGGTGAGATTCGTCCAAGATACGAATTTGTCGATGCATCAGACAATGGGAAAGATGATGCTAATGCATTTACCAACAGATTAATGCTGGGTATTGGTGCAGATTTTATGCAGGTGGAAGGACTCTCTGCCTATTTGGAAGCGACCAATGTTGCAGGTACAGGCGATTATTGGGATCTCTCCAATGATACGATCAACAAAAAGCCGCTTTACCAAGTGGTTGCTGATCCAGATCAGACACGTATTACACAGGCATATGTAGACTACGCTTTCGGTAAAACACTGATCCGTGCCGGTCGCCAGGGTGTCAACCTTGACAACCAGCGTTTCATCGGTACAGTCAACTGGAGACAGATGCCACAGACCTATGATGCGGTTGCGGTCATCAACAACTCGGTTGAAAACCTCAATCTGCTTGCAGCATATGTATGGGGTGTCAACAGAATTTTTGACGAAGATTCTGTCAAAATGCTACCTTGGTCAGATGACGGTGCATACTTCGATACAGGCACAGTTCTGCTGCACGCTTCATACAAATTTATGCCAGAACTCACTGTTACTGGATACGGATACCTTCTGGAAGATATCCATGATACATGGGGAATCGCTGCTACTGGTAAAATCGGTATTGGAGAAAGCGCAAGCCTATCCTACCGTGCCGAGTATGCAACACAGACCGATCCTTCATTTGATGACTTTACTTCCGGTGCAACGGCCGATGCAGACTACTACAATATTGAAGCTACCCTCAACATGAGCGGTATCCTCGTCGGTGCACGCTATGAAGTATTGGGAGCTGGTAATGACGGTAACGCACCATTCTCCACACCTCTTGCCACACTGCATGGACAAAACGGTTGGGCAGATATGTTCCTTGCAACTCCGGATGACGGTCTGGTAGATGTCAATGGAATGCTTGGATACAAAGCAAAAGGTTTTGGGATTGCAAAAGTAATCTATCATGACTTCTCAAGTGACAGAGGAAGCACTGACTACGGTACGGAAGTCGATGCACTCTACAAAAACAAAATTCCTGGTATTAAAGGTCTTTCAGGTCTCCTGAAAGCTTCATGGTACAGTGCAGATGCCTTCTCTGTTGATACCACAAAAGTATGGGTGATGCTCGACTATAAATTCTAGTATTGCTTCGACTCTCTCCTTCTTGGGGAGAGTACCTCTTATCTCATCTGCTCCTCATTTATGCTATACTTCTATCAGCATTACCGTACTATATATACCGTAATATCCATACAGACAGCTTCTGTCTATCATTTTACTAAATAACGGATCATCTATTATGTCAAAAAAACTCCACCTTGTCAGCCTCGGCTGTACCAAAAACCTTGTTGACTCAGAAGTGATGCTCGGCAGACTTCAAGAGTATGAAATCACTGACGACAACACCGAAGCGGATGTCATCATCGTCAATACCTGTGGCTTCATCGATGCTGCCAAAGAGGAGAGCATCAATACCGTACTCAACCTGCATGACGAAAGAAAGAAAGACTCCGTACTCGTCATGGCAGGCTGCCTCTCCGAACGCTACAAAGAAGAGCTCATGCAGGAGCTCCCCGAGATCGACATCTTTACCGGTGTGGGTGACTACGAAAAGATCGATGCACTCATTGCTAAAAAGCAGAGCACCTTCTCTCCGGAGGTCTACCTCGCTACCGAAGAGAGCGGCAGGGTCATCACCGGATCGAACTACCACGCCTACATCAAGATTGCAGAAGGGTGCAACCAGCAGTGCAGCTTCTGTGCGATCCCCAGCTTCAAAGGCAAGCTGCATTCACGCAGCCTTGAGTCGATCATCAAAGAGGTGCGTATGCTGGCAGAGAAAGGCTTTTATGATTTCTCCTTCATCTCTCAGGACAGCTCCAGCTACGGACGCGATATGGGGCTTAAGGACGGTCTGCGCGACCTCATCAAAGCAGTTGAAGCCATCGATGGTGTCAAAAGTGCGCGTATCCTCTACCTCTATCCAAGTACGACAAGTTTTGAGCTTATCGACGATATCGCCGACTCCAAGATCTTTCAGACCTACTACGATATGCCCATCCAGCACATCGATGACCGTGTCCTCAAGACGATGAAGCGGGGTTTTGGAGAAGAGAAGACCATCGCCCTGCTTGAGCACATGAAAAGTAAACCAGATGCCTTCATTCGCACCTCTGTCATCGCTGGACATCCCGGTGAGAGCGAAGAGAGCTTCAAAAAACTCTGCAACTTCATGGAAAACTTTGGTTTTGACCGCTTCAATGTCTTCGCCTACTCCAACGAAGAGACAACAGCCGCCTATAGCATGGAGCAGCTGCCACCAGAAGTGATCGAAAGCAGAGCCCAGATCCTGGGTGAAATCGCCGAGAAAACCACAAAAGCCTCTCTTGAAAAGATGGTCGGCAAAACCGTTACCCTCGTCATCGACGGCGAAAGTGACGAACACGAGTTCCTCCTCTCAGCACGACCGCTGCAGTGGGCAGTCGATATTGACGGAGAAGTACTTGTCAATGATACGAACGATCTGCCTGTAGAATATGGTAGGCTGTATGAGGCAAAGATCACTGAATTAGCGGGGATGCAGCTTTTAGCAACTCTTCTGAAACCATTACTGTAAGGTATGTTATAATTTTACAAAATAAAGAGATGGAAAAAGAATGACAACACGTGATGAGATTTTAACCTATCTTTCAAACCATAAAGATACTTTCGAAAAAGAGTATGGTATCATCAAAATCGGTTTGTTTGGTTCCTTTAGCAGAAATGACGCCAAAGAGACAAGTGATATTGATCTCCTTATAGAGCTTAAAAAAGAAGTTGAGCATATCTATGAAAAAAAGCGAAATTTCAAAGCCTTAATCGAATCCCATTTCAAACGACATGTCGATATCGCTCGAGAGAAGTATCTCACTAGCCGTGCAAAACATGCTATCAGCAAAGACCTTATCTATGTCTAAAGAACTTCTTGCCCTGCAAACTATTCTTGAATTTATTGAAACAATTTTTCTCTATTCAAATGGGCATACAACTGCCGATGATTTTTACCATGACCGAAAAAGTTTTGATGCATGCATGATCCATTTTATTAATATTGGAGAAATGATTGACAGAATCAGCATAGATTTCCGTAATGCACACTCTGAAGTACCTTGGCAAGAGATTAAAAATTTTCGTAATATCGTTGCTCATAACTATTTCGGTATAGATGCTGAAGAAATCTGGGATATTATTGAGAATCATCTTCTTGAACTGAAAACAAATATTGAAACATTAATACAGATATTATGATTACGATTGACTCCGCCTATTTTGAAAGGCTAAAAGAGAAAAAAAACCTTCTTGCATTCTCCACCGGCATTGACTCCTCCGCACTTTTCTTTCTACTTTTGGAGCACAACATCACATTCGACATCGCTATTGTCGATTACGGGCTAAGGGCTCAGAGCAACGATGAGGTCGCCCATGCCAAGGCGTTGGCAGCACAATACAACCTCACCTGCCATACCGCAACAGCACCTCAGTTTACCTCACATTTCGAACAGCAGGCAAGAGCATGTCGATATAAATTTTTCGAGTCACTCATACAAAAACACGGCTACGATACCCTGCTCACTGCCCATCAGCTCAACGATCAACTGGAATGGTTTTTGATGCGTCTGAGCAAAGGGGCGGGAGTGAGCGAACTTGTAGGACTGGAACCTGTCACAGACAAGGGGCACTACACACTGCTGCGTCCGCTGCTTGAACATACCAAAGCAGAGTTGCTTGAGTATCTTGAATCAAACGGTTATCCCTATTTTGTCGATAAGAGCAACTCTGAGGAGAAGTATGAACGAAACCGCTTTAGAAAAGCTTTCTCTGATCCACTCATAGCACAGTACAGCGATGGTATCCGCCGAAGTTTCAACTACCTTAGAGAAGAGAAAAAACGACTTGAAGCAGACTATAAAGTGATCAAAAAAGTCAAATCACTCAGAATCATCAAGCTACATAACATCCAAGCCAAAAGTAAAGCGGCAGATGTAACACTTAAACAGCTTGGCTACCTGCTCTCTGCCGCACAAAGAGAGGAGATTGACAAGGAAGACTCACTGGTGATCGGCGGAAAATGGGCAGTGGCGTATCAAGAGGGGCTTCTCTACATCGCCCCCTACCTCACTACCGACATGCCCAAACATTTTAAAGAGCGATGCCGAGTCAACAATATACCGTCAAAAATAAGACCCTATCTCTTTGATGCACAGATAGACCCGAAAACAATACGCAGACGCGTATTGTTTGGTGAAGAGAGAATAGTGAATAGTGAATAGTGTCGGTATGCATTGCTACGCAATGCTTTTGTTTATGTGGGGTGCAAAAACTTACACACCCCTCTCGCTTCCTCACTCCTCACTCCTACTTCCTACTTCCTCACTAACAAGCGGGTGTGCCTTCATATACTCCTGCATCTTCTTCACACTTCCCAACTTGGTATAGACCTGTGTCGTTGCCATTGTTTCATGCCCAAGCAGCTCACTCACATCAGCAATGCGTGCACCGTGGTTGAGCAGGTGGGTAGCGAAAGAGTGGCGCAGCTGATGCGGGGTGGCTTTAATGCCGTGAGCTTTGAAACATTTTGTCAGTTTATAGCGCAACTGCGCGGCATTGAGCGGCGCATTCCCCTTTTCAAAGAGATACGTTTTGGGCGCTGCCTGTGCCAGATAGACCTGCAAAAGATCCCGAAGAGAAGGGAGCAATGGCAATTGACGCACTTTATTCCCTTTTCCGTGTATCTCAACCCAGCCGTTTTTGATATCGGAAAGTTTCAGTGTGCTAAGTTCTGATATACGCAATCCAAGCCCATAAAGCATTGAAATCAACAACTGCTCCTCAACAGTCGCCGCAGAAAGCACTTCATCGATGTAGGTCTCTTCTATAGGTTTGGGAAGGTTTTGGGGAACTTTGATGGACTCATCGGAGATCACACGTACGGACAGATAGCACTGATCTTCCAGATATTTGACAAAGGAACGTACCGCAGAGAGCTTCTTGACAATGGTTTTTTTGCTGTTTTTGACAATCTTGAAACGAAAAGGGGTCAGGTCAAGTACCCATCCCCCATCTTCTTCATAAAAAGAGGCAGAGGCTGCCATCTGTCCAAGTGCAATCTCATACGTCTCTACCGTTGCCTCCGAATACCCCCGCACATCCAGCAGATACGCCAAAAAGTCTTCTATTCGTTCCTTTATTTCTTCACTCTTCACTCTTCACTCTTCACTACATAACCGTGTGTTCAAGCATCTTCTCTCTGAGGTGTGCCCTCGCCTCATCGATCTCCATCCCCTCTACCGAAACGATCTTGATATAAAAATCAAGCCTTGCAAAAGGTTTTGGGATCACAAACTTGTCCCAGCTGTTTAGCTGCCAATATGAAGAGGGGATGTAATTTACTGCCATAATAGGGGCATTGGCTTTCATCGCAAGTGCAAGAGCACCCTGGCTGATCTCATGTCTGGGACCTCTGGGACCATCGGGGGTAACCAGCAGATCATCACCCTTTTTGAGTGCACGAAAGGCTTCGAGCAGTACCTGCTTAGCGCCCTTACTGCTCGATCCACGCAGTGGCACAATATGGAAAAACCCAAGTATCCGTGCAATAATTTCACCGTCAAAATGGCGGGATATGATCCCGGAGGCTGCCTGTGTACGATGCAAGTGACGGTATGCCTGCGGAGAGCAGAGCAGTTCACCGTGCCAGCAGACAACAATATGCTGTTTTTGGGTAACGGTACCCTCGATATGAAAATGTTTTTTTGACGTGTACCAGTAAAAACGCATCAGCATATAGCCAAGCGGTGGTAAAACAACCGCTCCGATACGCCGAAAAAAAAGTTTTTTGTTCATCCGGAGACCACAACGCCGTCAAGCGCTCCCCGGGAGGTCTTCACGATCTTCACATCCACAATCTTCCCAAGCAGCTCTTCGCTTCCTTCGACAAAAACCAGTTTTCCATCATCGCTGCGACCTGCCACACGGTTACCCGGCTTAAGCTCATCGAAATAGACCTGATGTACCTTGTCAAGCTGTGCATCCATCACCTCATCGAGTATCTCGGTATGGCGTTGCTGCAGCCGTGTCAGACGTGCAGATGCCACAGCATCATCTACCTGATCTGTATAGCTTGCCGCCTCTGTGTGCGGGCGTGGAGAGTATTTGAACGAAAAGAGCTGCTCAAAGCGTACCTTTTCAAGCACATCCATCGTATCTTCAAAATCTGCATCACTCTCTCCGGGGAAACCGACAATAATATCTGTAGAGATAGTCGCTTCAGGACAGAGTGTACGTATCTTTTCACAGCGGTTGAGGAACCACTCTTTGGTATAACCCCGCTTCATCCGTTTCAACAGTTCGGTAGAACCGCTCTGAAGCGGCACATGGATCTGCTTGCATATTTTGGGGTTGGAAGCGAACTCCTCCAAAAATGCATCATCCATATGAAGCGGGTGCGGGGAGGTAAAGCGTATACGCTCAAGCCCTTCTATCTGCGATATTTTACGCAGCAGTCCCGTGAAGTCAATCTTCTCCTCTGTCGCACCGAAACGTCTGCCGTAGTTGTTGACATTCTGTCCCAGCAGCATCACCTCTTTGGCACCGGTAGCCACCGCCTTGGTGATCTCCTGCACCAATAGATCACTCGGAATGGAGATCTCGTCCCCTCTGGTATGCGGAACAATGCAGAAGGTACAGGATTTGTCACACCCGATGGAGATGTTGACCATGGCTTTGAAAGGGTTGCTTCTAAACTCCCCAAAAGCATAGGTGCTCTCATCATAGTCCGTACTTACTTCAACCGCATGTTTTTTCTCTACCACTTCGGTAATTTTAGAGACATTTCTCGCACCCAGCACAAAATCGACCGAAGGAGCGCGTTTGATGATCTCTTCACCAAGGTGGCTTGCCGTACAGCCAGCCACACCGATCTTTGCTCCGGGCTTTTTCTTTTTGTTGAAGACCCCTATTTCGGAGAAGAGCTTAGCCACCGGTTTTTCACGCACCGAACAGGTATTGATGATGATCAGATCCGCCTCTTCCAGATGCTCTGTAAGCTCATACGACTCTTTGGTGCTCAATTCGGCAATCATATGTTCTGTGTCACGTACGTTCATTGCACAGCCAAGGGTTTCGATAAATAGTTTTTTGCTCATGGTATCAGCTCTGTTTCATTTGGTATGTTGTGGGAGTATTAAAGAAAATGCGCAGAAAGAAAAATGTGCAGTTGCAGCAGTGCATTACGCATCTGCCTTATGCAATGATATGCACTTCATAGATATATTCATTATCATCCAATCCGTACTTAACCTCTCTCATATATACAGAGTAACCCTTCTCTTCAAAGTACTCGATCAGCTCTTTGAGCTCTTTGTGTGAGTTATCCTTGTCAAAATAGAATATAGATCTGTTCGCTAGTTCCTCTTCAAGTTTTTTCAAGTCAATCGTTTTCGGTTTCGCTTTCAGGGTGGTTCTAGCCAGTTTCAATTTCATCTATAATTCCTTTAAATATTTCTTCGGTACACTTAATGTTTGATTATACTTTATTTTCAGTAAAGGTTTGATTAGATATAATTTTGCACTTCCAAAACAGACCCTCCCAGACGTTCTTAACACTGTTATGTTACCTCTTGTAGCGGTAGTTTTGAAAATTACAGAAGGAAAAATACGTGGAAAAGATATTAGACATTATTGAAGCGATAGCACATGAAAAAAATATTTCAAGAGAGAGTGCTATTGAGGCATTTAAAGAAGCACTTATCAACACAGCGAAGAAATTGACAAGCCCAAGCAGCTCTTTTGAAGCCATTATTGACAATGACACAAAGACCTATACTATCAACAAAGTTATCACCGTCGTTGCCGATGACGATGAAAAGCTTGAAGAGGAACCAGACAGCTATATCAGTCTAAGCGAGGCAAAAGAGTTCGATGACTCCATCGAGATAGGAGACCAGCTTAAAGAAGAGTTCATCCTTGAAGATCATGGAAGAACGGCATCTGCCAACCTTTTTAGAGAACTTGAGTACCATGTACAGCGTCGTATCGAGCAGGATCTCTTTGAAAAGTACAGAGAAAAGGTCGGCACTGTCATGCTCGGTACTGTCAACCGTATTGACAGTGATGACAACACACACGTAGAGATCGGTGAACTCAAAGGGATTTTGACACGAAGAAACCGCATCAAAGGAGAGAGCTTCAAACGCGGTGATACCATCAGAGCCCTTCTGCGCTATGTCAGTGTCGATCCGCAGTATGGACTCTTTCTTGAACTGACACGTACCTCACCAAAGTTTCTTGAAGCACTCATGGCAAATGAAGTACCGGAGATTGCAGACGGTGTGGTTGAGATTGTCGGTGCGGCACGTATTCCGGGAGAACGTGCAAAGATCGCACTCAAAACCGACCAGATGAATGTAGACCCTATCGGTGCCGCTGTCGGTGTCAAAGGGGTACGTATCAACGCAGTCAGCGAAGAACTCAATGGAGAGAATATCGACTGTATCGAGTACTCCCCTATTCCGGAGATCTATATTACCAGAGCTCTCTCTCCCGCTATCACTCAAAGCATTAAAATCGATGCAGAAGAGAAAAAAGCGATCATCAACATAACCGGCGATCAGAAAGCCAAAGCAATTGGGAAAAGCGGTATCAACATTCGTCTTGCCTCCATGTTGACAGGCTATACCATTGAACTCAATGAAGTAGAGGGTGTGACAGAAAGACAGCCGGAAAATGCAGGTCACGCAGAAGCAGAAAAAACCACAGATACCAGTGCACTGGAAGATCTCTTTAAATAGATGAAGCTTGTATTAGCGTAGGGTGTTGTCCCCTGACGACACCTTAAGACAATATCATACTCGCAAAACGCTCCGCATCAAGTGATGCAGATCCAACCAATACCCCGTCAACATTGTCAATTGCAGTAATTTCACCAATATTGTCAGGGTTGACAGAACCGCCGTAAAGCAACGGTGCGGAGACTTTCGTACGCAGCATGGCATGGGTTATCTCTATCTCTTTTGCAGTTGCAGACCGTCCTGTGCCAATCGCCCAGATTGGCTCATAGGCAACGATCAAGTTGTCATACGTTAGATCGATCCCTTCAAACTGGGAAAGGAGATGGGACATCACAGCATCATCCCCCGACTCTCTAATTGAAAGACTCTCACCGATACAGTAGATGATCTCAAAGCCCTCCTCTTTGAAGAAAGCGAACTTCTCAGCCACCTTCTCCTGTGTTTCCCCCAGAATATCACGCCGTTCACTGTGCCCAATGAGAATCGTTTTGATACCGAACTCCTCAAGCTGTTCAAGACCGATCTCTCCGGTAAATGCACCATTGTTCGCAGGGTAGGCATTTTGAGCACCGACTGTAATCTCTCCTTCATATCTGTCCAGTGCTGTTGTGGGAGGGAATATATAGACCTTCTCCTCCGGTTTTTTTGTTGCCAGTTTTTTATTCAGCACTTCAATATAGTCTCTGGTTGTAGTACGGGTATGGTTCATTTTAAAGTTGGCTGCAAAGATCATATGGTTCCTTTTTCAAAGAGAGATAGTTACAGGGAATACCCCGTAACAGGAGATATTGTGCTGTATGGGTTATTCCATTTCAAGTGCTTCTAGTCCAGGAAGTCTCTCTCCCTCTATCAGCTTCAAGCTCGCACCGCCTCCTGTACTGACGAATGTCATCTCATCGACATCCCCTGCACGCTGTGCCACATCGGCAGTATCACCTCCACCAACAATAGTTGTTGCATGTGTCTCGGCAATGTGGTGTGACATCATAATGCTTCCCTTGGAGAACTTATCCATCTCATACACACCCATCGGTCCGTTCCAGATGATCGTCTGCGCATCATTAAGCACTTCTCTAAAGAGTCTTGAAGATGCCGGACCGGTATCCAGTCCCATCCAATCGTGCGGTATCTCCTGAGAAGGGAGATATTTGACCGCTGTGTTTTCGGAGAATTCAGGAGCGACAACGAAATCGACAGGCAGATAGAACTTGATCCCGGTATCGTGGGCTTTTTGCATGATCTGTTTCGCCTCTTCGATCAGCTCATCCTCAACCAGCGACTTCCCAATCTCATACCCCTGCGCTTTCAGGAAGGTAAATGCCATACCGCCGCCAATAATCACCTTGTCAACCTTGTCAAGCAGCTTTGTCAGTGCCTGAAGCTTTCCGGAGACTTTTGAACCGCCAACAACTGCCACAAACGGACGGACAGGGTTCTCCAGGACTTTGGAGAAGAAGTTGACCTCTTTACTCAGCAGGAAGCCTGCCGCTTTGTGTTCCTTGTCAAAAAACTTCGCAATAGCGTAGATGGAGGCATGTTTTCTGTGGCAGGCACCAAAGGCATCGTTGACGTAGACATCTGCAAATGAGGCAAGCTCTTTGGCAAAAACATCATCATTGGCTGTCTCTCCTGCTTCATAGCGCAGGTTTTCAAGCAGCAAGATATCTCCTGCACCCAGTTTGGATGCTTTCTCTTTCGCGTCAGGACCGACAACATCCTCTGCCATATAAAGCTCGTTCTTGATCTTCAACAGTGTATGCAGACGCTTTGCGACAGGTTTGAGAGAATACTTCTCCTCATATTTTCCCGGTTCGGGACGCTCAAAATGGGAAGCAAGAATGATCTTGCAATCACGGTCTATACAATAGCGGATCGTCTGAAGCGCTGCTCTGATACGTCTGTCATCTGTGATATTGCCAAACTCATCTTTTGGGACATTGAAGTCACAGCGAATAAATACTCTTTTTCCGTCAATATTGATATCTTTCAGTGTTCTCATTGATCCTCTTTTTTACTTTTTGCTTACCAGTACGGCCATATCTACCAGACGACAGGAGTATCCCCACTCGTTATCATACCAAGAGAGTACCTTGACCATCTTCTCTCCGATCACCTGAATGGTATCGAGGGGCACAACGGTACTCAGCTCTTCGCCTACGAAATCCTGTGATACACGGTACTCCTCATCTACACCGAGTATCCCTTTGTGGGTTCCTTCTGCCGCCATTTTGAATGCCGCTTTGACTACCTCTTCGGTCACACTCTGCTTCAGTGTCACAGTCAGGTCGACCATGGAAACATCAGCCGTCGGTACACGTACCGCCTGCCCATTGAGTTTACCGGCAAGGTTTGGCAGGACTTTAGAGATCGCTTTTGCCGCTCCGGTACTTGTTGGTACAAGGTTTGTCGCACCTGCTCGTCCTTTGCGCGGGTCTTTTTTATGCTTTGCATCCAAAATCGGCTGCGAAGAGGTATAGGAGTGGATCGTTGTCATCAGTCCATGCTCGATGCCAAATGCATCATCCAGCACTTTTGCCACCGGTGCCAGACCGTTGGTGGTACATGAGGCGTTGGAGACGATTGGCTCTCCTGCATAGCTGTCAGCATTGGCACCAATCACAAAAGTCGGTGTATCATCTTTTGCCGGCGCGGAGAAAACTACTTTTTTAATGCCGTTCTCCAGATAGGGCTGCACACTCTCCTGTGTTAAGAATGCACCGGTACACTCCAGTACCAATTCAGCACCATAGTCGGCAAAGTTGAGTTTTGCCGGATCACGTTCTGAAAGGATTTTTGCTTTGTCGCTGCCAAGATAAAGGTAGCCGTCACTCACTCTTGCATCTTTTCGGGTACCGTGTACAGAGTCATATTTAACATTGTACTCGATCATCTCCGGTGCACCGCTGGCATTGACTGCGACAAGTTCAATATCGTCTCTGTCTGCGATAATACGCGCTACACATCTTCCGATTCTGCCTAATCCGTTAATTGCTACTTTTACAGCCATACTCAACCTTTATTGTGCTAAAATTGCGTAATTTTACAGTAAATGAGGTTAGCATTTGGTTAATAGCCCGGGGCGCAAAGCCGCCATATTCGGGGGCAGTTTCGACCCGCCCCATACCGGACATCAGCAGATCGTACAGACGGCACTCTCCACACTGGATATCGATACGCTGATCGTACTGCCGGCTTATCTCAATCCGTTCAAATCCTCCTGTCTTGCTGATGCTTCACAGCGGCTTGCATGGTGTCAACAGCTTTTCGGCGACATTCCCGGCGTCCTTGTCAGCGATTATGAGATACGGCAGGGCAGAAGTGTCACCACAGCAGAGAGCCTCAGACATTTTCAAGAAACGTGGGATGTCCGTTACCTTGTCATTGGGGCTGACAACCTGTCAACATTGACACAGTGGCATAACTTTGCATGGCTCAACAGCCAGATCACTTGGGCGGTAGCAACCCGTCCAGGCTTTGCTCTGCAGACTAAGATGCTGCGTTCCTGGGTCACACTGGAAGTAGATGTGCCCGTAAGCTCCTCAGAGATACGCTGTAAAAAAGATGTCAGCCATGTTGACACAACCATTGAACATGAAGTCAAAAAGATACTAAAAGGAAACCATACATGACTATTGATGAAAGAATCGACCAGATCGTAGCAGTACTCGATGAGAAAAAAGCAGAAGAGATAGAGGTATTCAACCTTGATGATGCCGACTATATCGCTGACCGTGTGGTCATTGCCAATTCACTAAACCCCAAACATACACAGGCACTTTTCGATCAGCTCAAAGAGGCGCTCAAACCCAAAGGAGAGACCTTTCTCCATGCCGATACCAGTGATGAGTGGGTCGTTGCGGATCTGGGGGATATTCTGATACACATCATGATACCTGAATACCGCCAGCGCTACAGTCTTGAAGCATTTTTGAGTGAACTCATCGCCAACCAGCGTCAAGCTGAGCAATAAATACACCCATCGTAGGGTGTTGTCCCCTGACAACACCAATCATCTCATTACAGGATATACGTTAAAACAGTGATCCCCAGACATCCTCATACCGTGATCCCTCCAACAGCGAAAGAGCAATAAAAAGCACGATCGTTGCAACCGGAGAGAAGATCAGCCACCACACATACCTTCCCCGAAACATATAGTAAAGCAGTCCAAGCCATGCAAAGACGATCAATACGATATGTGCCAGAAAAAGAGGGATGATCGGGCGTGTAATGTTTCCCATGATCCCAAGCGATATGAGAAGAATAAAGCTGCCAAGCGAAACCAGCAGCTGTTTACCGTTATGGTTACGCGAATATAGCAAAAAAATCAAGCCAAAGGTCAGCAAGATCGCAAGAATCAGCAGCGCTTTCATAAAATTACCTCTACAGTTTGTCAACTACCTTTATACCAAGTATAGCCAAGCCCTGCTTAATGGTCTTTGCCGTCAAATCAGCCAATAGCAGACGTGAAATACGGGTCTGCTCATCCACACCCTCTTTCAAGATCGGGTTGCGTTCATAAAAGCGCATAAAGAGTGTTACAAGATCATAAAGATAGCTTGTGATCTGATTTGGTGCGGCATCTTCTGCCGCTTTATCAAGTATGTCTTCAAAACGCAGCAGCATCACGGCAAGACGGTGTTCCAGTTCATCCGTAATGACAATCGTGCCGGAGACCTCTTTACCGTATTTTCGGAAAATACTCTGGATACGTGCATAGGCGTACTGCATATAGAGTGATGTATTGCCCTCGAATGAGAGCATCTTGTCCCAGTCGAAAATATAGTTCGATTCACGGTTGATCGCCAAATCAGCATACTTGACTGCCCCGATACCGACGATGCGTGCCAGCGTCTCCAGTGCTTCAGGGGTATAGTCATCTTTTGCTGTGATCGCCTCTTTGGCACGCACCACCGCTTCATCAAGCAGGTCGATCAGCTTGACCGTTCCGCCATCACGGGTTTTGAACGGTTTGCCGCTCTTGTCCATCATGGTACCGAACGCCACATGCTCCAACTTGACATCTTCAGGGACAAATCCCGCCTCTTTTGCCACACGGAACACCTGTTTGAAGTGCCCGCTCTGACGGGCATCGACCACATAGCTGATACGCTTTGCCCCGAGTACATTCGCACGGTAGTAGAGTGCAGCCAGGTCAGTCGTTGCGTAGAGATATCCACCAT
>JALTYW010000109.1:2918-3220 GCA_027046415.1 Sulfurovum sp. | reverse complement strand
GTCAGCCTCTTCAAATATTTTGTTGTACTCGTCACGGATGAGGTGTCTTACTTTCTGAGCCTTAACATAGTAAGCATCGTAGTATCCGCTTGAAAGCACGAAGTTACCCAACAAAATACGACGCTTAACCTCTTCACCAAATCCCTCACTTCGTGTGTTGAAGAAGAGCTCCTCGGTCGTTTTGGCGTCTGCGCGTCTGCCATAACGGACACCGTCGTAGCGTGCCAGGTTGGTTGCCGCTTCTGCTGTGGCAACGATGTAGTAGGTAGCGATGTCATACTTGGTATTGCTCATCTCTTTGT
>JALTYW010000109.1:628-2908 GCA_027046415.1 Sulfurovum sp. | reverse complement strand
AATGGTCAGCTTAACATCTGCATCAAGGTTATTGGCGATATCTTCGATCTCAAAATCAGCACTTGTCGAGTCTTTGGGGTCATGCCCTTTGATCGCATCGTAAAGAATCGCCGCATCTTCGACATTTTGTGCTATAGGACCGATCTGATCAAGGCTTGAAGCATAAGCTGCCAGACCGTAACGGCTGACACGTCCATAGGTTGGTTTCATCCCGACACATCCGCAGTAGGCAGCAGGCTGGCGGATAGAACCGCCCGTGTCAGAACCGAGTGCGGCGATAGCGATGCCTCCGGCAACCGCTGCAGCTGATCCGCCCGAACTTCCTCCCGGAACGCAAGAAGTATCATGCGGGTTTTTGGTAGGCCCGTAAAAAGAGCTCTCCGTGGTTGATCCCATCGCAAACTCATCCATGTTGGCACGTCCAAATGCCATCATCCCTTTGGCTTTGAGGTTTTCAACCGCTGTTGCTTCATAAGGAGCGATATAGCCTTGCAGAATCTTGGAGGCGGATGTAACACCCCATCCCTTCACCTGAATGTTGTCCTTAATGAGGATAGGTACCCCCTCACCGGAACGCTCAAAGCCCACATAGGCATTCAGCCCGCTTGCTTTGGCTTTGGCTTCCAGCTCGTCTGTGAGGGCTGCCAGCTCCTCTTTGCTTTTTGTCAATGCTTCTTTTAATGTAATCACACGCTGTCCTTACTTGATATCGAACTTCTTTTTATAGTATGCCACCACTGCCAGCCCAATGCCTACCATCACAAAGATAAACAGGATAGACCCGATAATAATCTCAGAAGAAACCGGCTGGCTCATATCAAACATTATGCCACAACCTCATTACAGCGCTGACACAGTGTCTCTTCGGCAGGTGCGGTATATCGCCAGCATCTTGGGCACTTATGTGCTGTGGCTTTGTGTACGCTGAAACGTTTGCCCTCTACTTCAAAGGCTGCCACTTCTTCTCCCTCACTTTGCGCCTTCACAGCTGAAACCACAAACCAGTCCTCAAGGTCTTTGTCATCTTCTATCGGGAAGAGTGAACGCTCTGTGGCAATCTCAAGCTCCAGTGTCGCTTTGATGACCTTCTCTTTTTTCAGTGTATCGATCGCCTCTGAGAACTTCTCTCTTGCTTCCAAAAGCAATGCATCATCAAAACTTTCTGCCACGTCAAGTACCGGTGTGTAGATCAGATCAAAGACGCTTTGCATATCTTCTTTGAATACCGCCGGTGCATACTCAAGTATTTCGTCTGCCGTATAGGTCAGTACCGGTGCAACCAGCCCCAGCATCGCTTTGGCAATGTGAAGCATTGCTGACTGTGTCGCACGACGCACATCGCTGTCTTTGGCTTCACAATAGAGCCTGTCTTTGGTGATATCCATATAGATACCGCTGAGCTCATTGGTGATGAAGTGGTTGAGTGTCGCAAAGCCTTTGAGGAAGTCATTGGCATCGAAACTCGCTTTGACCGATGCGAAGACATCCGCTGCTTTGCGCAGTATCCATCTATCCAATGCCCCATAGGCTTCAGGTGCCACAACCTCTTCAAGATCGTTGACATTCGCCAGCAGGAAACGGAAAGTATTTCGTATCTTTCGGTACTGCTCAGCAGTCTGCTTCAAAATGCCGTCACTGATCTTCAGATCGCTCTGGTAGTCACTCAGTGCCACCCACAGACGTAAAATCTCAGAACCATACTGCTTGATGACCTTGTCCGGAGCTACGACATTGCCTTTGGACTTGGACATCTTCTCACCCTTCTCATCGACTGTAAAGCCGTGAGTAATGAGTGTCTCATACGGAGAGATGTGGTTGATCGCACTGCTAAGCAGCAGTGAGGACTGGAACCATCCTCTATGCTGATCGCTTCCCTCAAGGTAGAGTGATGCAGGGTAGTTGCCCGCATCGTAGTTGCCTGAACGCAATACCGAGTTCCACGTTGAGCCGCTGTCAAACCAGACATCAAGAATATCCTCGATCTTCTCCAGATCATCCGGATCATACTTGCTTCCCTTTGGCAGAAGCTCAGCGATGCTCATCTCATACCATGCATCTGCACCATGCTCATCAAAGAGTGCGGCGATATGCTCAAGCACATCATCATCAAGGATCACTGCTTTGGTACTCTTGCTTCTAAAGAAGGCGATCGGTACACCCCAGCTTCGCTGACGGGAGATACACCAGTCGGGTCTGCCTTCGATCATCGGTTTGAGACGGTTTTTTGCTGTTTCAGGGTAGAACTTGACGCTCTCAATCGCCTTGAGTGCACTCTCTCTG
>JALTYW010000109.1:0-618 GCA_027046415.1 Sulfurovum sp. | reverse complement strand
CTGTGTAGATAAGCGGCTTTTTGGTACGCCAGCAGTGTGGATAGGAGTGGGTAAACTTGCTGGCTTTCAGCAGGCTCTCCCCCAACAGCTCCAAGATTGGCTCATTGGCTTTGAAGATATGCATGCCTACAAATTTTTCAGCATCCGGCAGGAGATTTAGCCCTACAACTGACTCATCATAAATCCCTTTTTCATTAACCGGCATGATCACTTCCAGTCCATACTTGAGCCCCACTTTGTAGTCATCTTCACCATGCCCCGGTGCGGTATGGACACACCCTGTACCACCATCCATCAAGACATGATCCCCAAGCACTACGGTAGATGGTCTGCCGTTGAGCGGGTTGATCGCCAGCAGCCCTTCAAGCTCCGTAGCAGCAATCTTACGTGAAGCGTGTCCGCTGACAACTCCCTCTTCGATCATCGCATCATAACGTGCCTCTGCAATAATGTGTCCGTCACTTGTGAGCACATACATCTCATCCGGGTTAATAGAGATACCGCTATTAGCAGGCAGCGTCCAAGGCGTCGTTGTCCAAATGACCAATCCCGCTTTCTCGTGCAGGTCAAGCTTCTCTTTTGCTGCATCGGAAAGTTCGAAATGCACGTAAATTGAGT
>JALTYW010000108.1 GCA_027046415.1 Sulfurovum sp. | reverse complement strand
GTGCTCATAGAGGTAAACGCCCTGCCAGGTACCTGTATGAAGCTTACCATGTGTTACGGGAATTGTCAATGATGTACCAAGCAGCATACTCTTAAGATGCGCAGGCATATCGTCGCTTCCCTCATAGGTGTGGCGGAACTTTGGATAGGTTTCGGGAACAAAGTCGTTTAAAAATGTCTCTGCATCACTTCGTACCGTAGGATCGACATTCTCGCTGAGACAGAGCGATGCACTGGTATGCAGCAGAAAAAGATGCGCGATACCGGTTTCTATTGCCCCTGCTATTACTGCATTAATACGGTCGGTAATAAGGTGCATCCCCCGTGAAAAAGGGGGAAGAGAGAGGGTGAACTGTTTAGTGGTCATCGATCTGTGAAACGATCTCTTTGGCTTTTGTTTTGGCATGCTCGACATCCTCATCGAGCACAAGGCTGACTGCCATACGTCTGCCTACATGCGATTCGGGTTTTCCGAAAACACGTACGAAAGAGGTGTCGCTAAAGGCATCGTCAGGGATCTCGAGTGTAGGGTTATGGCTTTCATGTTTGGCTTTATAGGCACCGCATGCCCCAGCACCGTAGGTGGTAAACCCAAGCGGCAGTCCCAGCACAGCGCGTACATGCAGGGCAAACTCGCTCTGGCTCTGGGTGATGAGGGTGACCATCCCCGTATCGTGTGGACGCGGGCTCAGCTCGGAGAAGTAGACCTCCTCACCCTTGACGAAGAACTCCACACCAAATATTCCGCGACCGCCAAGTCCGTCTGTGACCGCTTTGGCGATCTCTTTGGCTTTTTGCAGGGCTGCTTCGCTCATTGGCATCGGCTGCCATGAGAGGATGAAGTCCCCATCCTGCTGTATATGACCGATGGGGTCACAAAATACTGTGCCGGTCTCGTTACGCACAGTCAACAGCGTGATCTCATAGTCAAACGGCACGAACTCTTCGACAATGAGCTCGCTGGCATCGCCACGTGCCTCTTTGGCGATCTCCCAGGACTTTTCTATGTCATCAGGTGTTTTGGCGATGCTCTGTCCATGGCCAGATGAACTCATGACCGGCTTGATGACACATGGGAAGCCCATGCGCTCTGCTGCAGCCTTGAGTCCCTCCAGTGAGGTAACAAACTCATACTTGGAGGTTTTCAGCCCAAGCTCTTCAGCAGCAAAGACGCGGATGTTTTTGCGGTTCATGGTCTTGTTGACCGCTTCGGCGTTGGGGATGACATGGTAGCCTCGTTTCTCAGCTTCAAAGAGTGCCGAGATGGAGATCGCTTCTACTTCGGGGAGGATGTAGCTTGGTTTCTCTTTTTCGATGAGCTCGAGTACGGCTGCCTCATCCTGCATATCGATCGCATAGGAGCGGTTGGCAACCAGATGGGCAGGGGCGTTTTCGTACTTGTCTACAGCGATCACTTCGATGCCGAGTCTCTGTGCCTCTATGGCAACCTCTTTGCCCAGTTCACCGGAGCCCAGCAGCATGATCTTGACAGCATCTTGTTGTAGCGGTGTGGTAAATGTCATGACAATCCCTTTGGAAATATAGTTGGGATTATTTTACCGAAAAGTTGGCTAATGTGTAATGAGTTGTAGAAAGAATTAAAGGAGGATAGATGAAATGTTACGGATGACAGGGGAAAGTCCCTGTCAAAGACGCTGTTACAGTCTTGACTCGTATCTTCTGAGCATAAAGAGCTTCTTGAGGATCTTTTTGCGTGTAGCGATCTTCTCTTTCTTTCTCTTCTCAGTCTTTGTCTCGTAGTACTGTCTTGCTCTCGCTTCAGTTACGATAAGGTTTCTGTCACACTGTCTTTTGAACTTTCTGTACGCGTCGTCAAAAGAGTCACGTGGTGTAAGTTTGATTCCTGGCATTCGGCTCACCCCCTTCCTTATCAAGATTTTTCGGTTTTACACCAAAAGCGATAAAAATAGAAGCGAATTCTATCGAAATAAGTTTAAATTATGCTAAGATTAAAAAAGCAATCTTGGTAATATGCAGGAGAGAATGATGCAAAAGGTATTTCAGTCATGTGATGTGCTTGACAGACACTGCTATGAAGCCTATGGTTTAACGGAAGATATTCTTATGGAGCATGCAGCAGCGGGGATGACATCGTATATCCGGTCGCATTTTCCCCAAGGCAGCCGTGTACTGATCGTCAGCGGTCCCGGAAACAACGGTGCGGACGGAATCGTATTGGCACGGCAGCTGTTTGGGATGTACGATGTGCAGCTTTGTGTTCCTCTCGGGGTTCGCTCAGAGATGGCGATACTTCAACTGGAACGGGCACGAAAGGTGGGTATTGTACCTTTTGAAGCCGTAGAGACTATAGAAGATGTGGATGTGGTAGTTGATGCACTGTTTGGTGCAGGGCTTAACCGTATGCTCAATGAAACGGTACAGCAGATGCTTCATAGGCTCAATGCCCTTAAAGGCTTTAAACTTGCCTGTGACATCCCTACCGGTATAGGAAGCGATGGCAGGCTGATGCCTTTTGCCTTTGAAGCGGATGTGACAGTGACCATGGGTGCGCTTAAAGAGGCACTTTTCCTCGATGCTGCCAAAGATGCTGTGGGCAAAGTCGTATGTGTCGATCTTGGGGTAAGCCGGCAGAAGTATGAGCACAAGAGCAACACTTTTGTTCTGGAAAACAGAGACCTCAAACTGCCCACTCGCAGCAGCAAAACAACCCACAAAGGCAGTTTTGGGCATGCTGCACTTTTGTGTGGAGAGAAAGAGGGAGCAGGCATCATTGCAGCAACGGCAGCAAGCCGTTTTGGTGCCGGGCTGACCACGCTGGTGGTGCATGAAAAGGTTGCTGTGCCTCCGTATCTGATGCATGCCACTGTGGTTCCTGCCAATGCAACGGCACTGGCGGTAGGCATGGGACTTGGTGGGCATTTTGATGCCGATTTTCTCCAAAAGCATGTCATTGAGAGCCATCTGCCAATCGTGCTGGATGCCGATGCATTCTACCATGAAGGTCTGCTTGCAATACTGGAACAGAAAACGCGCGAGATTGTTATTACGCCGCATCCCAAAGAGTTTGCCGCACTGTGGGAACATATTAGCGGTGAGCAGTTGAGTGTAGCGCAGATACAGCAGGCACGATTTGATGTGGTACGCCGTTTTAACGCACGGTATCCGCATGTGACACTGCTGCTTAAGGGTGCCAATATGCTCATTGCGCAGGAGGAGCAGCTTTACATCAACCCGCTGGGAAGCCCGGTGCTT
>JALTYW010000107.1 GCA_027046415.1 Sulfurovum sp. | reverse complement strand
GTAAAGCACAACTTCGAGATGCATCTTAAAGAGTGTGAGTTTCGTTGGAGAAAATCAAATGAAACCATGTATAATATACTCAAACAAAATCTAAAGAAAGGGCTTTGCTAGTCTAGAGCCTTTCTAAATATTTCAGTATTGTAATACTAAATTCTTAAGTAGCATATGCTTATGAATTAAGCTCAATACTTCTTAACAGCCTTCACCCGTATGCGTACATAATCAACCATCCATCCTTTTTCTTCACTATAATTCGTCTCTCTCAAAATATCTTTGCATTCTTGCTTAAAGGTTTCAAACTGCGCTTTGCTAAAATGGGTTGTGATACTGTTGGCAAAGAGCTCCAGCCAGTGGGCTATGTCGTCCATCGGGGTGGGTCTTGGGATGAGTTCGATCTGCTTTACGCTAAATCCTTCGGACTCCAAAAGTGCCGTGTAGGTTTCAACACTTGGAAAGTACCAAGGATTCTCAAATGTCCCAAACTCCGGATGCGCTTCCAAGACCTTTTGCATCGCCGATATGACATGATAGACATTGCCCTCTCCGCCAAACTCACAGACAAACCGCCCGCCGCATTTCAACGCTTTGGCGATGTTTTGCACCGCAGTGCGTGCGTCTTTGACCCAGTGCAACATAGCATTGGAAAAGACCGCATCAAACACTTCTTCATAAGGCAACTCCGTCACTGATCCTACATAGGCTTCGATACCTTTGGCTTGGCACTGTTCTATCATCTCGGTACTCGTATCGACACCTATAACTTTTGCACTTCTGCGCTCTATCTCCACAGCCAAAGTCCCTTCGCCGCAGCCTGCATCCAAGATGAACTCCCCTTTTTTAGGGGCAAGCAAATCTACCACAGGCAGTGCCAACTGTGAGACAAAGGCGGTGTGTTTGTTGTAGGTGTTTGGGTTCCAGTGGTTTGTTTCTTTTTGTGTTTTCATTTGTTTTCTCTCTTTTCGCGTAGGGTGCTGTGTCCTCACAGCACCATTTGTCCAATATGCAAATATATGTGTGTTGATTTTCATATATAAAGGTGTTGTCAGGGGACAACACCCTATGGATATTGCATACGCAGCTATCTTTAGCCAGTCATCCAATCAAGGAATCTGTAAAATATGTGGTAGGCGCTTCGTTACAGACTAAGCAGTAGGGAGTGTAGAAGGAGAGCAGAAAATCTTTGGGTGGTGTGTGTCGTGTATGAAAACGGTTTCATGCTGCTCTCCTTTTTTGGTTTTGTTGTGAAAGTGTAGTGGTTTTTTAGTGTTTTGTCAAATCTCTTTGCTCTCGCATTACTCTCACTGTCTCTATATCTATAGGCGTACCGCGTTTGAGTAGATTATTCAGAATCATCTCAAACCGTTCATCACTCAAATGCTGCCCAAATTTGAACTTGCAGCGCATTTCCTGTATCGCTATCTTCACAACGGCGGTCGTTTTGATGGGGGTGTTGTAGGCATTGTCACTAAAGGGTTTGTAGCCGCCTTTGGGTTGCAGCTTTTGCATCAGGGCTTCAAAAACTTCGGCTTTCTCGTCGCGCCCTTCTACTATGGATGCTACGCCCTTGATGCTGACCGATTTGAAAAACTGTGTAGCGGGGCAAGCCAGCCCATCAGTAGAGCTAAAGTCGGAGTCAATCAGTGTGTAGCTCTCTACAACTGAAAAGGAGACAGTGGGGTTTTGTGCAATGATATGCATCTTTTTGTTTTTGAGTGCACCGTGAAAGTAAAGCACATCGTCGATGCGTACGAAATTGACCGGTACAGCGTAGGGCACATTGTCGATGCTCAGTGCCAAAGTGCCGTACTCAGCGTTGTCCAACACTTCATGGATGAGAGTTTTATCGGTGATCTTAAAGTATGGGTTCATGGGATGCCTTATGATTTTTTGCGCTATTATATGCCATATGTGTACCCATGTAAAGATACAAAATATTTCAAAAATAGAAGGACAGATTGTGTATATTCTTGATACCAAAAGCAAAATGCCTCTACATATACAACTCTACAAAGCCATCAAAGAGGATATTATTGTCAACTACAATGTAGGTGATAAGCTTCCCTCCATTCGCAAGATAGCAACCCTCTATAACCTGAGCAAAAATACTGTTGAGTCAGCCTATGCACAGCTCTATGCCGAAGGGTATGTGGAGAGTCGTGCCAAGAGTGGGTACTATGTGAGCGAGCTCTTTTTTGACAATTTTCGTAATGAAAGCGTAGTTGAGTATGCTGAAAATACTGTACCAAAAACCTATCGATATGATTTTTTCCCTGCGCAGTTGCACAAAGAGGATTTTCCACTGAAGACTTGGAAGCGTCTTTATAACAAAGTGGTGACAGAGGAGCTTGATTTCGGTGCGTATCCCAATGGGCAGGGAGAACTTGTGCTTAGAGAAGAGATAGCTTCCTATCTGCGTAGTTCACGCGGGGTGGCTTGTAGTGCGGGGCATATTATCATTACCAACGGGTTTATCGGCGCTATGGAGCTTATCGCCAAACTGCTCAAAGGGCGTTACAGCGACTTTGCACAGGAGATGCCCGGCTATCATATCGCCCGAAAAATCTTTGATGCTTACGGGTACACCATTCACCCTGTAGATGTCGATGCACAGGGGCTAAAGATAGAAACACTTAAAAAGACAGGGGCGCACATCATCTACATCACCCCTTCGCACCAATACCCCACAGGTGTCGCCATGCCCATCGCACGCAGACAGCAACTCATTGCCCATATGCAGCGTATCGGCGGAGTGATCATCGAAGATGACTATGACAGCGAACTGGCATACTACACCCGCCCCATTCCGTCGCTGCAGGGATTGGATGATGGTGAGTGTGTAGTCTATCTAGGTACCTTTGCCAAATCCTTGTCGCCTGCTGTGCGTGTAGGGTATATGGTTGTGCCCGAGTGGATACACATGCTTTACAAAGAGAGTTACGACAGCCACTTTGCCGGTGTTAGCATCACTACGCAGCTCATTCTCGCAGCCTTTATGCAAGAGGGGCACTGGGAGAGACACCTGCGGCGCATGCGAACACTCAACAAAAAGAAGCACAACGCCATGAAAGAGGCACTTTGCACCCATCTTGGCGACAGTTGCAAGATTATTGCCGAGGGCGGAGGACTCTCCTTGCTGATCGTGCCGACAAAAGAGGCGTTTGACTGGCAAAAGCTGCAAACACTGGCGGAGCAAGAAGGTATAGCGATCTATCTTGCCAAAGAGCGCAGCGGTA
>JALTYW010000106.1 GCA_027046415.1 Sulfurovum sp. | reverse complement strand
TATTGACAAAGAGGTGATCGAGTACAGTACCAAAAACCGACCAATAGAGGAGCGTGAAGAGTTTGAAAAATTTCTTCACTCTCTCGAAAGCGGTGACAGGATTGTGGTCGAAAACCTCGCCGTTTTGAGTGATGTGGTCGAAGAGACGGTAAAAGTCATCAACTGCATGTTGAGCAGGGAGATAGTGCTTCATATCGCCAATGCGGCTGTCACAGTGACCAAAGAGACCCCATTGGTAGAGGTTTTTCCTCTGCTTAACGATCTTAGAGAAGCACAAAAGGCAAAGACCGGTCAGATAGGTCGTCCCAAAGGCAGTCGTTCCTCTTCCAAGTTCGATGTGCATCAGGCAAAGATTATCGAGCTGCTGAAAGAGGGTATGAGTGTCAGTGCGATTGCGAGAGAGTTGAATGTAAGCCGCAGTTCACTGAAGGATTATATAGAGTCGAGGGGTATCCGGGATCTTATTAGAGGTTCTTGGATGGAGATTGTAACACCGCAGCAGATTGGTGGGGTGGACAACACTGTCCTGATATGCCCGTTTGAACAAAAAACACAACCAAAAGAAAGGATTTCATAAATGGAAGCAGCAATTCAGAATGAAGAAACAAAACCAAAGAAGAACAAAGCGAAGGAGTACTTGAAAGGGTGGGTACCGTACCGTATCAAACGATACTGGATGTATGCAGCTGCAACGATTGTTGCACTGGGAATGCCATGGATCACGATCAACGGGAACCATCTTTTCCTGCTCAGTTTTGACCATAAAAAACTGCACCTTGCAGGTGTGGCGTTTGATATGCAGGAGCTCTACCTGATGCCGTTTATGCTGATGCTTCTCTTTTTGGGGATTTTTGCAGTTACGGCAGTAGGCGGGCGTGCATGGTGTGGATGGGCGTGTCCCCAAACCATATTCCGTGTAGTGTATCGTGATCTCATCGAAACCAAACTGCTTGGATTGAGAAAACGTATCAAGAACAAGCAGCAAGAGCCGGATATGAGCAAACCGGAGAACAAGGTCAAGAAACTGATTGCAATTCTGCTCTGGTCTGTGCTGGCCTTGATTGCTGCAGCAGACTTCATGTGGTACTTTGTGCCGCCGGAAGATTTCTTCAAATACCTTCAGAATCCTGCAGATCATATGATCATGATTGGGTTTGTCATCGGGGTTGCACTCTTTTTGATTGCGGATATTGTATTTATCAAAGAGGATTTTTGTATCTATATCTGTCCTTACAGCCGTGTACAGTCTGTGTTGTATGATGATGACACACTCATGGCAGTATATGACCCTATTCGGGGTGGAGAGATCTATGAAGGGCATGGAAATGACAGACATAAAGCATTTAAAAAGCAAAAAGAGCTCAAAGCGGTCAACCCAGAAGCAGAATGTACAACTTGTGAGAGCTGTGTGACGGTTTGTCCCACCCACATTGATATTCGTAAAGGGTTGCAGCTTGAGTGTATCAACTGTCTTGAGTGTGTCGATGCCTGTACGCAGGTCATGGGGGCTCTTGGTAAACCGAGCCTTGTACAGTGGTCCAGTGTGGTTGAGACAGAGAAACATGAGAGAAAGACAAAAATATTCAGACCGAAAGTGATTGCCTACTTCACGGTACTGGCGATTGTCTTGGCAGCACTCTTTACTATGGGAAGCAAAAAAGAGCATATGCTTCTGAACATTAATAAAACAACAAGATTGTATAAGATTCTTGATAACGGTGGAGTTGAGAATGATTATGTATTCCTCTTCGCCAACACAGACAGTAAGCGTCATACATATTACTTTGAGGTCGAGGGGAACCTGAAAGACAAACTGGAAATTGTCCGACCGAAAGAGCCTTTCTCTATTGCTCCGGGCAAAAAACGTAAAAAAGTCGTTGTGCTGAGAACACATGAGAAATTGGCAGACAGTACACGAAAAGATGTGCCAATCCCTGTGACAATCAAAGCGTATGCTGTCGATGACAAAAAGAAGATAGAAGTGATACGACATACTGTATTTGTCTATCCGCGTGCAGATCTTTTGAAAGGTAAATAATTATGATACACAGATATGAAGAGCCGACACTGGAGCATATAGAGGATTATGATGCTCCCGGCGGCGTACAGAAACGGTTGACAGTATGGGTTGTGATTCTCTCGGGGCTTTTGGTCGGTGCGTTGTATGCCTTGGCACAGGCTCACGGCAGTGTCAGTGATGCACTGCCGGTAAAAACGGATATTATCAAATACTAAAGGAGTCGCTATGGTAAGGGTACTGGTGCTTGGGGGAGGATTTGCCGGTGTAGAGGCGGCGATTTACCTCAGAAAACACGATCTCGATGTGACACTTGTAAGTGATCGGGATTTTTTCTATATTTACCCAACCTCAATCTGGATACCTACCGGTGATGCGACCATGGAGGATGTCAGTGTGCCGCTGGACAAACTGGCATTTGCTCATGGTTTCAAGGTGATCGTAGATCCGGTAACAGCACTGGATCCGAAAGCAAAACGTGTGACACTCGCAAGTGGTCGTGTGCTGGAAGGGTATGACTACATTGTTATTGCAATGGGTCAGGACAAAATTGTACATGAAGGTATGGAGCATACCCTTTCTATCTGTGGGAAACCTAGGGAGGCAACAGCACTATATGAACGGCTTGATGCTTTGGTTCAGAAGGGGAGTGGAAAACTTGCCTTCGGATTTGGAGGGAACCCCAAAGATACCTCTGCAGTGCGCGGAGGTCCTGCCTTTGAAGTGCTTTTTAATGTACACGATTATTTGAAGAAAAAAGGGCTTCGTGACAAATTTGAGTTGACTTTCTTCGCTCCGATGGAGAAGCCGGGTCAGAAAATGGGAGAGAAAGCATTGGTGATGATGGATGAGATGTTCAAAATGACCAATATCCATAAAAAAATAGGGTCGAAAATTACCTGCTTTGTTGAAGATGGAGTGCTTTTTGAGGATGGTACAAAACTGGAGTCGGATCTTACCATGTTTATCTCTGCGGGAACGGGTCACAGTATTTTAAAAGCGTCCGGACTGCCTCTGAGTGATGCAGGGTTTGTTGTTACCAATGAATACAATGAAGTAGAAGGTTTTGACGGCATCTATGCCATTGGGGACTCTGCATCTTTGATGGGACCGGAGTGGCGTGCGAAACAAGGACATGTAGCAGAGGTGATGGCGCGTAACACAGCACACAATATCTGGATGGATATCCAGCATATCGACTCAAAAGAGAGTTATATGCATCATCTAAATAT
>JALTYW010000105.1 GCA_027046415.1 Sulfurovum sp. | reverse complement strand
ATTGTGATAGTCTCCAACAGACATCATAACCACATATTGCTAAAAATAAAATAATTTTATATTATTTTTATTTATTTTTTAACATAAGGAACTTTTGCTGAAGGGGTCTTCTGAGAAGTTTTTTTAAGATGTACATCCTGATCATCGAAAAAGATATCGGCTTTGAACGATTTGACCACCCTGCGTTTCTCCACCCCGCCAAGGAAGAATGCTTCATCTACACGCACATCCCATGCATCAAAGGTACGGATCACTCTCTCAAAGGTTGAAAAATCTCTTGCGGTGATCAGTGCCGTTTTGATGGGTGCCTTTTCCATAGGAAAACGCTGCTGTATCTGAGAGATCACTTTCAAAAGTTTGGCAAAAGGACCTTTGGGCAGCGGATTTTTGGCATTTTTGCGTTCATGCTTCAAAAAGGCTTCAAGTCCGTGCTTTTGGTATATCTTCTCAGATTCGTCCGAGAAGAGTACTGCATCACCGTCAAATGCGATGCGGACATCTTTCCGCTTGCCTCTCTTTTTGTATTTTTTGGGAATGATCCGTGCTGCGGCGATCCCCTCGTTGATCGCCCTTTGGACATCCTCTTCGTGTGCCGAGAGGAAAAGATCGACATCGAACGCTTTGAGATAGTTGCTGATGGGTGTACCCGCTGTCCAGCCTGCCCGCTCAATGTCAAGTCCATACTTCTCTATGGAGTTGCGTATCCGAAGTCCCGTGGCTGCATTGTTGCGTGAAAGGACGATCACCTCGATGAGCTTGTTGTCAAACGCTTTGTTGATGCGCAAAATATTACGCACAAAATCGAAAGCCGCACCACGCTTAAGCACGCTGTTTTCATGGGCTATCTGATAGTGGTAATACTTCTCCAACCCCTTTTTCTCAAAAAGCCTGTTCTCCTCTTCCAGATCGAACAGTGCTCTGGAGGAGATCGCTATAACCAGTTTGTTCTTCAGATCGTATGCCATTTTCTACTCTTTTTTTCCATAAGTATAACGTGCTATAATAAAATAACTTAACCAAGGAGTCTATACATGAGTTTTGGAAATATCGTATTACTGATTATACTTGCTGTTGCAGTTTATTTGATTGTCATTTATAACAAGCTGGTTTCACTGCGTGCCGGCATCGATGCGGCGTGGTCGGATATCGATGTGCAGCTCAAACGCCGATACGACCTCATCCCGGCACTGGTTGAAACGGTCAAAGGGTACAAAGAGTATGAGGGAGAGACCCTCGAAAAGGTCATCGCCGCACGACAAAAGGGGCTCAGTGCCAACAGTGTAGAAGAGAAAGCCGAAGCGGCCAATATGCTCAGTGGTGCCTTAGGCAAACTCTTCGCATTGGCAGAAGCCTATCCTGACCTCAAGGCAAACACAAACTTTCTTAAACTGCAAGATGAACTGAGCAATCTCGAAGAGGCGCTACAGAATGCAAGACGCTACTACAACTCTATTGTACGTGACTACAATGCCAAGATCGAATCCTTCCCTGATCTGTTTGTTGCACAGAAGTTCAACTTCACCAAACGTGACTACTTCGAACTAGAGGAACATGAAGCCGAAGCAGTCAAAGAGATGCCAAAGATCAGCTTCTAAATGTCTGCTATGCGTCTGCTTCTTTGGCTGCTGCTTCTGACCCTTGGACTCTTCGCTGAGAGAATCGACCGGTTCGGTATCGATGTTTCCATTGAACAAAGCGGTGAACTTGCCATTACTGAAACTATAGACTACAACTTCGAAAACCAAAACCGCCACGGTATCTACCGAGATATCCCCCATCAGATCAAATACAAGGGTATGCTCAAAGATATCGGTCTGTATGACTTTCAAGTCACCATGGACGGTACAGTTGTCCAATGGCAAAAGAGCAAAGAGCGTTCCAAACAAGCTGGAGAGCTCATACGTATCAAGATAGGCAGTGCCTCGGTCTACCTCAATGGCAAACACCGATACAACATCTCCTACCGTGTCAAACTGGGAGTGCTTCCAGCTTCTCAGAACGCTGACAGGGATGCTGTCCGCTGGAACATTGTCGGTACAGGATGGTCTGTACCTATCGACAATGTCACCGCACATTTTCACCTCCCTGATTCTCTTGGTAGATCACGTGTTGCACTCTCTACCTATACCGGTGCCTATGGCACAACAACCTCCTCTGCCGATACCAAGTGGATCAATGACACAACACTGCAAGTCTACGTCACTCACCTTGCTCCTTATGAGGGTGCAACCATAGAACTTGCATTTGACCGGGGGCTACTGGGACAAAGCGGTATCGAAAACGTCACACCCACCCTCTCAGACTGGTTTGCACAGCATTGGCACTGGGCAGCGCTGGCAGCCTACCTGCTCTACTTTTTCAACACATTCAAACACTATGTCGGATTTGAAGACAAACGCGCCGTTGCGGTAAGATACCTGCCGCCAAAAGGGCTGAGTGTACTGCAGTCTGGACTGATACTGGACAAACATACTGATGATGAAGATTTTGCCGCTGCGGTCATCGAACTTGCACAGCAGGGGTACATCAAGATAGAACAGTCCGGATCACGAAGCGACCCTGTACTGCTGCGTACAGAAAAAGAAGAAAGCGGTCTGACCAACAACCAACGCTACCTGCTCAATGCTATTCTTTTCCCAAACGTGAAAGTATTTACCATGAAACGTGGCGACCAGATACTGGCACAACGGCTTAGAAGCGGGTTTGAGCACATCAACAACAACCTCTACGAGTGGGCAGTCAAAGAGGGTTACATGAGTGAAAACCCAAAGCAGACACGTCTGCATTTTCTTTTTAAAAATCTTATGCTTCTTTCACCGATGATCTTCTACACACTCTATACACTCTTTCGTGACATGGGAGAAGATCTCTTCATTTTTATCTTTCCCATCGTATTTGGTACTGTGGGTTTCAAGCTTTTTGTCAATCATTCATCCATTGGTGCAAAACTTCAGGGACTCATATTTATGGGTGCAGGGCTGATACCTCTTGTACTGACCGCAACAAACGGCATGGATATCACAGCACTGCTGACCGGTCCGTTGGGAGTACTGTTGCTGCTCTTAGGAGTCCTTCTTTACTTTTATAAAAGAGCAGGACGGTTTACCCAAAAGGGTGCCTATGCACATAAGCAGCTCCTTGGACTGCAAGAGTTCGTCAAACGGGTCAAAACCGATGAGATCAAACGCCGACTTGCACTTGACCCGCTCTATTTGGAAAAGATGCTTCCCTATGCCATGCTCTTTGGCTATACAGACCACTGGCTTGAGTTCTTTACGCTTATGCAGGTCGATACCACTG
>JALTYW010000104.1 GCA_027046415.1 Sulfurovum sp. | reverse complement strand
GTCTATGTGACAGCACTGGAGCTTTCCGAACCCAAGCAGGAAGTGGGTGATTTTAACTTTAATATTGTAAAATATAGAGAAGGTATAGAAACGGTCTTGCCTAAAAAAGCACTGGTAGAAGAGGATTACTTCGTACACATCGAACGTCTTTATGCCGTTGCAGAAAAAAGACTGCTGATCAAGTGTTCGTTCGGCAGTTTCGACCGGCCTGAACATAAGTATATTTTACTTGAAGAGGAGGGATGCCGTTATTTTGCATCCCGTCCGGTAAAGACCAGCGTCAACCACAAAGCCCATCAAAAAATCATGGAGTTGCTCAGCAATGTCGAATGTCATTAGTGCCCAGAACCTGACCCTTGCGTATGACAACGGACGCAAAGAGATCATCCAAAATGCCAGTTTCAACATCCGTAAAGGGGATTTTGTCTTTATTACCGGTCCGAGTGGTTCAGGCAAGTCCACACTGCTGAAGGCGCTCTACGGACAGTTGAAGCCAAAGTCGGGGAATCTTGTCATCGGGGGGATTGACCTTGCCCATGTCAAACCTAAAAAGCTTCAGGAGTTGCGCACCCATCTTGGGATCATTTTTCAGGACTACAAACTGATCAACGAATGGACTGTGGCAAAGAATGTCGTTTTGCCGTTGATGATCGCAGGGTACTCCATGGATGTGCAAAATACTCAGGCACACCGTTTGCTCAAACATGTCAAACTGGCTGAACATGCAGACAAATACCCTCTGGAACTCTCAGGGGGTGAGCAGCAGCGTGTCGGGGTAGCACGTGCGCTCTCAAAAAACCCTGTAGTGATTTTGGCAGATGAACCCACAGGGAACCTCGATGAGTACTCCTCCAACGTCATCTGGGATCTGATGGAAAATGCCTGCCAGCAGCTCGAGACTACCGTACTGGTCGTCACACACAAAATTCCGACGATCTTCTCTCTGCCGTACCGTCACTTTATCATCGAAAGCAAGGGTGTCTATGAAGTTCATTAAAAACCATCTGATGTTCATACTGCCGCTTATGGCGATTTTGCTCGGTATTGAGTTCTACCTTGTCTTTGACCGTACGACAGATTCGTATGAAAAGGGGCTGAAAGAGGGCTACACGATGCTGGTTGTAGCAAAAAAACCGATGACCCTTGTGCAGATGAAAAAACGCAATTCGCATATTGCCAGTGCCGAAGCGATCAAACGTGATCCTATTGTCTCGGAAGTGGCAAAAGGGGTAAGCAAGGAGAGCAAAAAAGAGATACTTGCTGCCCTGCCGTATTTTTACAATGTAGGAATAGACAGCTATCTTGGGACACGGGAACTTGAGCAGATCAAGCATGACCTTGAAAAAGATCCCTCCATCAAACGAGTGGAGACATTTGGCAGCAGCTACAGCTCTGCCTACAAACTCTTCTCTTTTATCAAGTTTCTATTGAAGGTCTTTATCGGGTTTATGGGGATTGTCAGTCTGCTGCTGGTGATAAAACAGATGGAGATATGGAAGTATGCCCATCAGGAGCGGATGCAGGTAATGGAGATTTTTGGTGCGCCGCTGATGCTGCGTTCGGGTGTGCTTTTTCGTATTGCGATTGTGGATGCCTTTATCGCTACACTGCTCACAAGCGGTGTCTTTTTTTATGTCAAGTACATTTGGGCACCCAAGAGCGGCATCGATTTGATGATGCAGAAACAAGAAGAGCTGTTTCAGACAGCCGACGTGGGACTGTTGCTTGGAGTGGCACTGCTGCTGGTGATCATTGCTGTCTATACGGTGGTGATAAGCAGCAAGGGAGTGCGTGAGTGAGAGCACTTGTCCTCATCTGTCTATTTGCAAGTTCACTCTTGTTTGGTGCAAACAGTACGGTCAAGAAGATCAATGTTTCCAAGCAGCACCTTACCAAGGCGCAACGTGAGCAAAAGAGAGCCAGCCGCCGTCTTGACAAAATCGCCAGAGATATCAAGGCTGCAGAGAAGGAGATCGTCTATCTTTACCGGAAGATTGAGGAACTCGGCAAAGACCAGAATGAGACAGAAGCGGCCTATGTGCGTCTGAAAGAGGAGCTCAAACGTTCCGAAAAGGAGTTTGAACAGACTGCTGCTGCGCTGGAGAAAAAGCGCAAGCAGTTCATCTCGCTACTCTCTGAGCGCTTCTCTGTCCTTTTTGCAATGGAGAAGGCACACGAACCGACACGGCGATCGGTGATCGATCAGGAGGTCTATAAGGCATACAAAGCGCAAAATACCCGTATGCTTGCACAGCTGAAAAAAGAGATCAGGCTTCTGAAAAAGAAGAAAGAGGATAAAAAATATCAGCGAAACAGAACCAAAAACCAGCTTGCACGCATCGTCAAGCGGCGTGAGTCCTATGCGCAGAAGAAAAAACAGAAACAGAAGCTGCTCAAACGTCTGGCAGCCGACGAAGAGAAGTATACTGCCAAACTCCAGAAGATCGTAGACAGGCAGAATGCGCTGCGTGCGACACTGGCAAAGCTGAACATTTTGCGCAAACAGGAAGTGGAAGAGGCACGCAAGCGTGCCGCTGCGAGGAAAAAAGCGATGCAGCTTGAAAAAGAGCGCAAACGCAAGTTGAGGATCGCCAAGGCGAAGGCACGCGAAAAGGCAAGAAAAGCTAAAGAGGCACTCAAACGTGCCAAGACCGAAGAGGCGAGAAAACAGGCACAGCTTGCGGCAAAAGAGGCGGCAGAAGAGTCCAAAGCGATTGCCAAAGAGAGCCAAAAAGTACGCAATATCAACTCCTCCTACCAAAAAGAGGCGGTCTATAAATATCGTGGCGGGAAGACCATCGCTCCAATTGCCGGGGCAAAACTTGTCAAGAAGTTCGGTACCTATGTTGACCCGATCTACAAGATCAAGATATTTAACGAGTCTATTACACTTCAGGCACCGCGGGAAGATGCGCGTGTGAAAAATGTACTCAACGGCAAAGTCGTTTTTGCAGGCAAATCGAGTATGCTCGGAAAAGTGGTTGTTGTCGCACACAGCGGCAAGATGCATACCGTTTATGCAGGACTCTCCAAGATCGCACCGACCATTCGTGTGGGCAAAAAGATCAAAAAGGGATATGTGGTTGGAAAGGTACGTCGAAAACTTGTCTTTCAGGCGACCAAAAACTCAAAACACATCAACCCGCTCAGGCTGATACGGCTTTAACCCCCCTCTAACCAAGCTTTAGATATAATCGCGCAATCATATAGAGGGGTGTATTCGTGGTAAAAAGAGTATTGGTGAAATTTTCCGGTGAAGCGCTGGCAGGCAGCGAAGGATACGGGATCGATACAAAGATCTTGAACTATATTGCAAGCGAGATAAAAGAGCTGGTAGATAACGG
>JALTYW010000103.1 GCA_027046415.1 Sulfurovum sp. | reverse complement strand
AACCTTTGCAAAATCTTCTCTATCTTCGTAAAGGTTGACACACCACTCAAAGGTGATATCAAAACTGCGCAGTGCCATCATAGAGAGCAGGGTGTCGTTGATGCAGCCAAGACGGCTGGGTGTTACTAGAAGTGCCTGGGTACCAAGCTCTTTGATGAGGTGTACCGTCAGGTAGGTTTCTGTCAAGGGAACCATCACCCCTCCTGCCCCTTCGACAAGCAGTATGTCACACTTTTTCAACAGCATATCATGTTTGTCAACAATATATTGAAGATCGATCATACCGTCTGTATCGGCACAAAAAGGTGCAGCAGGCAGTTCGAAGGTGTAAGCGGTGATGTCATTGGTTGTCAATGACTGAAAGTTGGGGTTGACACGTTGACATGCGTCAAGCAGGGCAGTGGCATCGTGCGGCGTGTCGGTTACACCGGTTTCGACCGGTTTGTAGACTCCCGGGCGTATGCCTTGTGCTGCGAGTGCTTCAATGAGTTTGAGGGTAGTGTGCGTCTTTCCTACATTTGTCCCTGTAGCGGTAATAAAAAGGCTCTTCACTTGCTTTTCTCCCGATTTTTTGTATAATATAGACGATTATAGAATTTAAATTTGAATAAGGAATTTTAGCATAAATGCCAAAGTATGAAGAAGAACTCGACGTAGCACTTGACCTGCAGGAACCGCAGATGTTCAAAGTGCTGCTGCATAATGATGATTATACCAGTATGGATTTTGTTGTGGAGGTGTTGATGGATATTTTCCATAAAAGCCACAGCCAGGCTGAGCAGATCATGCTGCAGATTCACGAAAAAGGCAAGGCGATCTGCGGTGTATACACCTATGAGATTGCCCAGATGAAAGTGGAGCAGGTAAGACAGCTTGCCAAGCGCAACGAGTTTCCCCTGCTTGCAACGATGGAAGAGGACGCATAGATGATCAGTGTAGCATTGAACGATGTATTTAAAGAGGCAGTGACGTATGCCAAAGAGAACCGGCATGAGTATTTGACCGTAGAGCATGTCTTTTTGGCGATTGTACGTTCGGAGAAAGGGCAAGAGATATTTGACCTGCTCGGTGCAGATATCAAACGGCTTGAAGAGGGTATAGGAGCGCATATTCACAAAACCATTCCCACACTCAAAGAGGCAGTAGAGCCGTTTGAGACGGTGGCACTCTCCCGCGCCATCAATGATATGATGACACACATTCATTCTGCCGGGAGAAGTGAGGCGAAGGTGGGTGATATGCTGGCGGCGATCTTCATGCAGGAGCACTCCTATGCCGTTTATCTGATGAAAAAAGAGGGGATTGCCAGAGTCGATGTGCTTGAAGTGATCTCCCATGCGCACGATGAAACAGGGAATGCTGCAGACCAGAAACAAAAAGAGTCAGAAGAGACCCTTTTAAAGCAGTTTACTATGGAGCTTGTTTCCCTTGCCAAAAAGGGCAAGATAGATCCGGTGATTGGGCGTGTAGATGAGATTGACCGTGTGATGCAGACACTTTGCCGCCGGAAAAAGAACAACCCGCTGCTGGTAGGAGAACCAGGTGTCGGGAAGACCGCGGTTGCTGAAGGGCTTGCACTGAAGATCAGTGATGGTGAGGTGCCTGACATTCTCAAAAGTGCCAAAGTCTATGCCCTCGATATGGGGGCGTTGATCGCTGGTACCAAATACCGTGGGGATTTTGAAAAACGTCTCAAAGGGATCTTAAAAGAGCTTAAAAAAGAGAAAGATGCGATTCTCTTCATTGACGAGATCCATACCATGGTAGGTGCAGGTGCGACCAGCGGGGGCAGCATGGATGCAAGCAACCTTCTCAAACCTGCCCTTGCACGCGGGGAGATCAAGTGTATTGGTGCGACGACTTATCAGGAGTTTAGAAACTTTTTTGACAAAGACAAAGCACTCAGCCGCCGGTTTGCCAAGATCGATGTAGAGGAGCCAAGCGTTGAGGATACCTTTACCATCCTCAAAGGGGTGCAGCATAAATATGAGCAGTTTCACAAGATTGGCTTTACAGACGAAGCGCTGCAGAGTGCGATCGATCTGAGCGTCAAGTATCTTCATGACCGCTTTTTACCGGACAAAGCGATGGATATCATCGATGAGGTGGGAGCCCACTTTATGCTGCGCGGTAAAGAAAACTTTACTGTTGTGCCTGCCGACATTGAAGAGAGTGTCGCAAAAATGATGAAACTTCCTTCCACGGTGATCGGTACGGACGATACCAAAAAGCTCAAAACCCTTGAAAATGACCTCAAAGCGCATATTATCGGACAGGATGAGGCGATTGGGGTGTTGGCGACGGCGATCAAACGCTCCTATGCCGGACTTAACGGGGAGAACCGTCCTATCGGTTCATTCCTTTTTGTGGGACCGACAGGGGTTGGAAAGACGGCACTGGCAACCCAGCTTGCGCAGACGCTGCATGTGCATTTCGAGCGCTTGGATATGAGTGAGTATATGGAGCCGCATACAGTCAGCCGGCTTGTCGGTGCACCTCCGGGGTATGTCGGGTATGAGCAGGGCGGTCTGCTTACCGAGATGATCAAAAAACATCCCCATACGGTACTGCTGCTCGATGAGATCGAAAAAGCGCATCCGGATATTATGAACATACTGCTTCAGATCATGGATGGTGCGAAGCTGACTGACAATAACGGTGTGGTGACGGACTTTAAGAACGTGGTGCTCATCATGACCTCCAACCTCGGTACCAAAGAGCCTAATGTGATGGGATTTAACAAAGACACGTCTGTCAAAACAGACAAAGCGATCAACGCCTTTTTTGCTCCAGAGTTTAGAAATCGTCTAAATGCCATTGTGAATTTCAATCCGTTGGATACCGATGCTCTGATTAAGATCGTTGATCGTGAACTTGAGAAGCTCAACACACTGCTTGCAGCAAAAGAGATACGGGTTAAAGTAAGCAAAAAAGCCAAAGCCTATCTTGCGCAGGAGGGGTATGACGAACGTTACGGTGCCCGTCATATTGCCCGTGTGATTGACGAGAAGATCAAAGAAGCATTGACAGATGAGATCCTCTTTGGAAAGCTTAAAAAAGGCGGCAAGGTCAAAGTGGGCTTCAAAAATGAAAAACTGACTTTCGACTTTGGAGCGTAACATGGTTCACCCCGTAGGGTGTTGTGCCCCCACAACACCATGTGTATCTCTAAAACATTTTCGTGTTGGTCAGGCAGCTCTGGCAGTTGCAAACGCAAGCGCCCCTTTCAGGGGTTGGGTGCTCCTTTGTCGCTACCTGACCAATACGATGTATATTATTTCCTGCAAGATATTATTTGTATTACGGTGTTGTCAGGGGACAACCCCCTACAATAAAAGCATTGCAAAGCAATGCATACCAAAACCCTTCACTCTTCACTCTTCACTCTTCACTTACAAACTCCAAAGGAGTTTGTAATGGGCTCCATGTTCGACGAAGACCACTACCTTATTGCTCCGTTGAGTGACTACTCCTATACCTTTCCAAATCCCCGTTTTGCATCTGATGAAGGATTGCTTGCCTATGGCGGGGATCTTTCTACCAATCGGCTTTTGACCGCATATAGAAACGGTATCTTCCCGTGGTATGCCGAGGGAGATCCCATTTTATGGTGGTCTCCAAACCCAAGGCTTTTGCTCTATCCGGGAGATTTTATTGTACGCAAATCGTTTCGGCGTGTGTTGCGTAATGCGGGCTTCAGTGTCAAATTTGATCACCGTTTTGCCGATGTAATCCGCTACTGTGCTACGGTTCCCAGAGAGGGGCAGAAAGGGTCTTGGATTGTACCTGAGATGCAGGAGGCGTATATACGGCTGTATGAGGAGGGGTTTGCTCACAGTGTGGAGGTGTACAAAGAGGGTGAACTTGTCGGTGGGCTTTATGGTTTGGCAATGGGAAAAGCCTTTTTTGGTGAGTCTATGTTCTCATTGGTATCCAACGCTTCCAAGGTTGCGTTCAAGGCACTCAGTGATGTTTTAGCGCAGAGAGGCTATGATTTTATCGACTGTCAGATGCGTACGGATCATATGGTCGCCCTTGGGGCACAGACCGTACCGCGGGAGCGTTTTCTGGACGAACTGCACGATGCTTTGCAAAAACCAAGCGATCTGGGGAGCTGGCAGCAATTTCAATGGCAATACAAGGATGAAACAGATGGTAGATAGAGAGATAGGCTTTTCACTATGGCTTGACTTTGTAGAGCGTGATTACCTTCAAAATGAATTTGGGAAACTGATTGAAGCGGGAACCATTAACGGTGCTACCTCCAATCCGGCGATCTTTGCTTCGGCGATCACCACCTCACCGTCGTACAAGGCACAGCTTGAAGCACTGAAGGGCAAAAGTCCAAAAGAGAAGTATGAAGCACTTGCAATCGCAGACATCAAAACCGCTGCACAGGCACTCAGGCCGCTTTATGATGCAGATAACGACGGCTACATTTCCATTGAAGTTGATCCTTTTCTCTCTAACGATACACAGGGTACGATAGAAGAAGGCAAACGCCTCTTTGAGGCTATTGGTGAGCCCAATGTCATGATCAAAGTACCTGCGACCAATGCCGGGTATGATGCGATGACAGCACTGCTTGCTGAGGGCATCTCTGTCAATGCGACACTGATATTCTCTCCGACGCAGGCACAGCGCTGTGTCAAAGCGATGGAGAAAGGGATGGAGCAGACCGAAGCAAAGGTTGACGGTGTCATCTCTGTCTTTGTCAGCCGCTTTGACCGTATGCTTGATGGAGAGCTTGCTCAAGAGGGGATAGATACAGGACTTACCGGTATCTACAATGCAGCGAAGATCTACAATATGATCGAAAAGCATGGTAACGCGCATATCCGTACACTTTTTGCCAGTACAGGGGTCAAAGGGAAGGATCTGCCTCCATACTACTATATGCGGGAGTTGCTTGCACCCCATTCGGTCAATACCGCACCTCTGGCAACCATAGAGTCCTGGCAAAAAGTGAAGCTGACACCGCCGAAACTGCCGATAGATGATACCGTGATCAATGGGTATTTTACCCGATTAAAAGACAGTGGTTTTGATATGGATGAAGTTTATGCTACACTTCTAAAAGACGGATTGGAAGCATTCGAAAAGGCATTTTCAGACATGCTGGAGCAGTTGAAACAATAAAGAAACTGTAAGGGATACCGATGGAAGAAAAACTGAAACTTTATCTACGTACAATGATCAGCCATGAAGGAAGTGACCTGCATCTTAAGTCTGGTTCACAGGTACGTATAAGAATACATGGTGTGCTGAAACTGTTGGGGAAGGAAGAGCTCACTTCACAGCAAATGGAACAGCTTGCTAAAGAGATCACGACTGAGGATCAGTATGAAAAGCTGAAAACAGATCGGAACCTTGACTTCTCTTATGCCATAGGCAAGGAGCACCGTTTTAGGGTTAACTTTTTCTACCAGATGGACGGCCTGAGCGCAGTTTTTCGTATTATTCCCGTAGAGATACTGAGTATTGAAGAGTTGGGATTGCCGACTGTAGTCAATGAGTTTGCCAATATACAAAGAGGGTTGGTACTTGTTACCGGGGTAACCGGTTCAGGTAAATCAACCACGCTTGCAGCAATTTTGGATAAGATCAACAGAGAACAGAAAAAGCATATTATTACCGTTGAAGATCCGATCGAATTTGTTCACAAAGATCGTGGCTGTCTAATCAACCAGCGAAGCATAGGACAGGATGCACACTCTTTCTCCGATGCGCTGCGTGCAGCACTGAGGGAAGACCCTGACATCATTCTTGTTGGGGAGATGCGTGACCTTGAGACTATTGATATTGCGATGCATGCTGCCAACACAGGTCACCTCGTATTTTCGACACTGCACACTCTTGATGCCAAAGAGACCATAGACCGTATTGTCGGAATGTTTCCCAATGATGAACAGAACCGTATACGGATGTCACTTGCTTCTGTGTTGGAAGGTGTGCTGTCTCAGCGTTTGATTCCAACCAAACGGGGAGGAAGGGTTGCTGCTATTGAGATTTTGAAGAAAACAGCACGTATTGAACAACTTATTGCAGAAAACCGGGACAATGAGATACCTGATGCGCTCTTTGACGGAAAGGAGATCTATGGTACCCAAACCTTTGATCAGGCGCTTCTTGACATTTTTCGACGTGGGGACATTGACGAAAAGACAGCACTTGAATATGCTACCAACCCCGCCGATATGAAGCTGAAAATGCAGGGAGTAGGGAAAGGTGCCATTGTTGATGAAAATACCAATAAAGAGATGGATGTCTTTGACTTTAAGGATGAGGAGGGTTAAGCAAACCTGAACTGCTTCAGGTTTGTACCGACCCCTCAACTATTCTTAAAATTATTTCGATATAATCCGTTCCTATTTTCAATTCAAGGATAAAAAATGTTAGAAGGTATCGTTAGAGAGAGTATCGGAAAGACGACTGCAAAGAAGCTTAGAAGAGATGGTTATCTAACTGCAAACCTTTATGCCAAAGGCGTAGAGAACATTCAAGCGGCGTTTAAACGCGGTGAGTTTGTAAGAGCAGTAAGAGCCAAAGAGAACCTTGCATTCCCGGTAAAAGTAGGAGACAAAGAGCTGAATGTTGTCATTCAGGAGTATCAACTGCACCCTGTACATGGTGAGGTAGTACATGTTGACCTTAGAATTGCCGTTCCAGGTCAGGTAACTGACTATCTTGTCCCTGTTGTCACACACGGTACACCGGTTGGTTTGAAGAACAAAGGTGTACTTGTAATGTCAAAAAGAAGACTGAAAGTAAGAGGGGCTATCGAAAATATGCCTGCAAAATTCGACCTGAATGTTGAACCACTCAACAGAGATGATTCTATTTTGGTCAGAGATGTAGAGGTACCCCAAGGGTGCCGTCTGATGGACAGACCGGATGTTGCAATCTGTGGTGTAATCAAGTCCAAGTAATGAAAGTATTGTCGTGACACTCTTCGTAGGTCTGGGAAATCCGGGATCACAATACGAAGAGACACGGCACAATATCGGCTTCAAGGTCATCGACGCACTTGTCGAGGAGCATGGAGCCAGAGATATCTCAAAATCTGCATTTTACGGTGCACTGTACCGTACCGCTTCCACCCTTTTTTTAAAACCAACCACATTTATGAACCTTTCGGGGAAAAGTGTTTTGCCGGTCAAACAGTTTTTCAAGATAGAGATGGATGACATTATTGTGATTCATGACGATATCGATCTGCCTTTCGGTGCGGTTCGTTTTAAAAGAGGGGGCGGTCACGGCGGGCACAATGGGTTGAAGTCTATTGACAGTATGATAGGCAAGGAGTATCTGCGTATCCGTATCGGTGTAGGAAAACCTGAACGGAAATCGCAGGTTGCTGACTATGTACTGCATCCGTTTTCAGATGAAGAGAAGCTATATCTCGAAAAGATCATTGCTCATGTGACCAAAGCTGCAGATGCTTTGACGCATAATACGCTTGATGAGGTAAAGTCACGCTACAGTCTCAAGTCCATTGAAGGACTTAGCCGATGAATCTTTTGAGCCCGCCTCTTTATTTTCGGTATATAGGAATCCACTATCTGAAAAATCTGCTCTGGATTCTATTGGGACTCTCATTTGCTTTTGCCGCAATCGACTATTTTCAGTATGCGCAAGAGCTGCAGGTTTCATGGAACTATAAAATCCTTTATATTTTTTATATGTGGCAACAGGCACTGGGAATGCTTTATCCGCTTTCGATTATATTTGCACTGATATTGACAAAAATCTCTTTTGTCAAGCACAATACAATGGGCATATTCCATGCATTTGGCTATACAAAAAGAGAGCTGGTAGCACCCATGTTTTTCTTTGCTTTTTTAACATATCTCCTGTTTGTCGGACTGCACACGACGGAGTTTTCCTATGCCAGGGACAAAGGCTCTGCATTGTTGAAAAATGAGATCGGTGCCTATAATGTTAATGATATATTTTTTAAATACAATGACACATTTGTATATATGAAGAAACTCGATCCTGTACATAAACGGCTGGAAGATGTAACAATATTTAAAGTGGAGGGGCATAAAGTACTCTATACAATCCATGCCCCATATGCACTTTTTGACGGGGAAAAGTGGGATGCGAAAGATGCTGTTTTAAAAACACATGTGTACAATGCCAAGGGAAGCTTGGTACGCTATACAATAGAACACCGTAAAAGTATCAATACGCTATATGGCTACAAACCGAAGATTATAGAGTCACTCTACGAGGGAAAAACGCTGAATATTGTTGATGCCTATCATACCTGGAAACTTTTGAAAAGACAACATTTGAACTCTGACAAAATACGTTCTGCCCTGTACGAAAAAACAGTACTTCCTCTTTTTGCACTTGCTATGCTGTTAATACTGTTTTTCAAAATTCCTTTCCATGCACGTATGATGCGTATGGGATTTATTGTCGCACTTTCGCTGGGTGTCACATTTATGATTTGGGGCATTTTGTTTGGGTTGAATCAAATTGGTGAGAACGGGGTGCTCATTCCTGAGTTTACGGCAGTTTTACCTGTGATGCTTTTGTGGGCTTATGCCCTGTATCTCTTTTTGACGGATGAACGCAGTATTACCTGAGAAACAGGAAACACGCTTTTAATCAACTTTTGGATAAAATCACCCCAAATTAGTTTAGGATACAGGATGTCAATAGATTATAAAGCACTGGTGGAAAAATACGGCTCACCGCTGTATATGTACGATTTTGACTATATAGAGAATCGCTATGTGACACTCAAAGAGGCGTTTGCCGGTAAAAAATCACTCATTAACTATGCGGTCAAAGCAAATTCGAACCTTTCGGTCATACAGCATCTTGCAAAGCTGGGTGCGGGGGCAGACTGTGTGAGCATCGGAGAGGTGTACCGTGCGCTTGATGCCGGTGTGGACAAGTACAAGATCATCTTCTCCGGTGTCGGGAAACGCGATGACGAGATAGAAGAGGCACTCAAAAGAGACATCTTGATGCTTAACCTTGAGAGTGAAGCGGAGATGAAACGTGTCGAGCTGGTTGCCAAAAAACTTGGCAAAGAGGCGCGTATCTCTATTCGAGTTAACCCCAACATCGACCCACAGACCCATCCGTACATCTCAACAGGACTGCACGAGAACAAGTTTGGTGTCGAGATCGATATGGCAAAACGGATGTATATCTATGCGAACAAGTCGGAACATCTCAATCCGGTAGGCATCCACTTTCATATCGGTTCACAGCTGACCAATCTTGACCCCATCAGAGAGTCAGCCATGATCGTTGCCGATCTGGTACGGTCACTCAAAGCGATCAAGATCGATATCAAATTTTTCGATGTCGGTGGCGGGATAGGTGTGGTCTATGATGATGAGACACCTATAGCGGAGCAGGCGTATGTTGATGCCATAGCCGAGGCGACCAAAGGGCTTGATGTGACACTGATGTGTGAACCGGGGCGTTATATGGTCGCCAATGCCGGAGCCTTTTTTACGAAAGTGCTGTATGAGAAGATCAACAGCGGTAAACGTTTTGTGATCGTTGATGGGGCAATGAACGACCTGATCCGTCCAAGCCTCTACAACGCCTACCATAAAATCGAAGCACCGGGTGTCGAGGGTGAAAAGAGTGAGGCAGATGTTGTAGGACCGGTGTGTGAGAGCGGTGACTTCTTTGGAAAGAACGTAGCTCTGCCTCCGCTTGCACACGGTGACATTGTTGTGGTACACTCTGCGGGTGCTTACGGCTTTACCATGGCAAGCAACTACAATACCCGTCCAAAACCCGCCGAAGTGGCACTTCAGGGCGGTGAAGACAGACTGATAAGACGGCGTGAGACCTATGAAGACCAGGTGCGCCTTGAAAAAGAGTTCCTGCGATAAGAAGAGAAAGGAGGCGGTATGACACTGGATGCCCTCAGAGAGAAGATCGATCATATCGATGATACCCTGCTCAAGCTCTATAATGAGCGTATGGAGCTTGTCCATCAGGTAGGAGAGTTGAAAAATACTACCGGCGCCCCCATCTACCGTCCTGAACGTGAGCAGGCGATCTTGCAACGTCTCAAAGCACAAAATGACGGCAAGTTGACCGATGAGGCGATCGATGCACTCTTTTTGGAACTCTTTGCCGTTGCACGAAACCTTGAGCGTCCTGAAGCGGTTGCCTACCTTGGACCGGAAGCAAGTTTTACGCATCAGGCGGCAGAGAGCAAGTTTGGTGCGATGAGTACCTACTACCCTGTAGCGACGATCAAGGGGGTATTCCGTGAAGTAAGCAGAAAAAAAGCTAAGTTTGGTGTCGTACCTATAGAGAACAGCTCCAACGGTATCGTCAGTGATACGATCAGTTGTCTAAACGACTATGATCTGAAGATCATTGCCGAAGTGGTAGTTGAGATACACCATGTGCTTGCAACACGCGCCGATAAGATAGGAGATATCAAGCGTATCTACTCCAAAGATATCGCTTTTGGACAGTGTCAGAACTTTTTGAACGATTTTGGGTTTGATGAGGTTGAGCAGATTCCGGTCGAGTCTACGGCAAAGGCAGCTAAGATGGCTGCAGAAGACCCGGAGAGCGCAGCTATCTGTTCGGCGGTTGCCGCGAAAATATATAATCTTCCGGTGCTCTTTGAAAATATAGAAGACAACCAAAACAACAGAACCCGATTCTTTGTTATCAGTGACTTTGAGAATGCGCCAAGCGGCAATGACAAAACCTCTCTGCTTGTCAGGCTGCCGAACAAACCGGGATCTCTGGTAGAGTTTTTGAACGATTTTGAAGCGGCTAACATCAACCTGACAAAGATCAAATCGCATATCGTTGAGGGTATCTCGATTTTCTTTATCGAATTTAACGGGCACAAAGATGACCCCAAGATCAGTGCGATCATTGACAAACACAAAGATTCGATCAAGGTACTTGGCTCATATGTGAAAGAGACAGACGATATATAAAATGAGGAATGAGGAATGAGGAATGAAGAATTGTTGGGTAGGGTGCGATTGTCATCGCACCTAAAGATGACAACATTAACCGATGAATATTTGGAGAATGAATGCGATTCAATAAAGTATTAGAGAACATCAAAACCTACGAAGCGGGTAAGCCCATTGAGTTGGTAGTACGGGAGTTCGGTGTCAAGCCTGAAGATGTGGTCAAACTTGCTTCCAATGAAAACCCCATCGGTACTTCTCCTGCGGTGGCGGAGACGATCCGCAATCATGCCGATAAAGCACATCTTTACCCTGATGACAGCATGTTCGAGCTTAAAGAAGCGCTTGCACAGAAATTTGATGTGGAAGAGGAAAATATCATTATCGGTGCAGGCAGCGATCAGGTGCTGGAATTTATCTCCAGAGCACTACTCAATGAGACAGAATCGGTCTTGATGAGCGCGGTTACCTTTGCGATGTATGAGATCTACGCCAAGCAGATGGGAGCAAAAATCTACCGTACGGCAAGCTACGCACACAAATACGACGAGTTTATGGAGGCGTACAAAATGTACCATCCAAAGATCGTCTATATCTGTACACCTAACAACCCTACCGGTGATGCAACGCCGAAAGAAGAAGTGCTGCGTATCATTGAGGCGGTTGATCGTGATACACTGGTGGTAGTGGATGGTGCCTATATGGAGTATGCCGCTGCCAAAGATGCTGCAATGGCAATCACGCCGACGGATCTGATCGGGTATGAGCATGTGATCTATCTTGGTACCTTCTCCAAGGCATACGGGCTTGGCGGTATGCGTGTGGGGTACGGGATAGCGCAGCCGAAGATCATCAGCCAGCTCTACAAGATGCGACCGCCGTTTAACATTACGACACTCTCGCTTGCTGCAGCGATCACAGCGGCAAAAGATGAGGCATTTGTACGTGATTCTGTAGCACTGCATCAGGAGCAGATCAAGCGATATGAAGCCTTTGCCAAAGAGAATGGGTTTGACTATATTGACAGCTATACCAATTTTATTACCTACCTTTTCCCTGACACTATGGACTCGACTGCTATTTCTGATGCGTTGCTAAGACGGGGCGTGATTATCCGGAATCTGGCATCCTACGGGATGAATGCAGTACGTATTACGGTAGGTACCGAAATACAAAATGATATATTTTTTAAACATTTTTCAGAAGTGATCAAGTGAAAAAGATGATAGAAGATATACACAATGCATCTGTAGAAGAGCTGGAAGTACTGGCACAAAAGATACGTGACCGGATTCTTGAAACGGTAAGTAAAAACGGGGGGCACCTCAGTTCGACACTTGGTGCTGCTGATCTGATCGTTGCGATGCATAAAGTCTTTGATGTGACTAAAGATCCCTTTATTTTCGATGTATCACATCAGGCGTATGCACATAAGCTGTTGACAGACCGATGGGATCGTTTTGACTCATTGCGTCAGTTTGGCGGTATTTGCGGCTATACCAAACCCAAAGAGTCACCCTATGACTACTATGTAGCAGGACACAGTTCTACTTCGATCTCGTTAGCTGTCGGTGCTGCCAAGGCGATCGCACTCAAAGGAGAAGATCGTATCCCCGTAGCGTTTATCGGTGACGGGAGTATGAGTGCGGGGATGGTTTATGAAGCGCTCAATGAATTGGGTGACCGAAAGTATCCGGTGGTGATTATTCTGAATGACAATGAGATGAGTATTGCCAAGCCTATTGGTGCAATATCGAAACTACTCTCACAGACCATGGCAAGTCCGTTCTATCAAAAGTTTAAGAGTAAAGTGGAAAAAATTGTCGATATGATGCCAGAAGGCACCAGTTACATGGCAAAACGGTTTGAAGAGTCATTTAAGCTGATCACCCCGGGGGTGCTTTTTGAAGAGATGGGGATCGAGTATATCGGTCCGGTAAATGGGCATGATATTGGTGCACTTATTGAGACGATGGAGGTGGCTAAAGGGTTGGGGAAACCGGTCATCATTCATGCACAGACAACCAAAGGCAAAGGGTATGAGATTGCCGAAGGTACCAAAGAGCACTGGCATGGGGTGGGTGCGTTTGATCCCAAAACAGGTGAACCTTACAAAAAAAGTGGTGCCAAAGCAGCAACGAAAATCTTCTCCGAGACATTGGTTGCTATGGCGGATGAAGATGAGAAGATTGTGGGAGTAACCGCTGCGATGCCAAGTGGTACAGGGTTGAATGCTGCGATGGAAAAATATCCGGAACGCTTTTGGGATGTGGCGATTGCTGAACAGCATGCCGTTACCTCCATGGGACCGCTTGCCAAAGAAGGATTCAAACCTTTCTGTGCCATCTATTCAACTTTCTTGCAACGGGGCTACGACCAAGTGATCCATGATATCTGCCTGATGGATCTTGGGGTGGCTTTTGCCATCGACCGTGCCGGGATTGTAGGTGAGGACGGTGAGACCCATCAAGGGGCATTCGATATCTCCTATCTAAGAGCCATACCAAACATGACCCTACTTGCACCCTACAATGAAACGAGTATGAAAAAGGTGATGGCATTTGCGAGAGACTACGATCGTCCCTGTGCCTTCCGTTATCCGCGCGGTGCATTTATGGCAGAAGATTGTGATGTGCCAGAATATACATTGGGCAAAGCACATTTAATCCAAGAGGGCAGCAGTGAACTGTTGCTTATTGGATACGGGAATGGTGTGGGCAGGGCGCTTCAGACAGCATCTTTGCTCTCTGAAGCCGGGATTGATGCGGCAGTGCTTGATCTGCGTTTTGTTAAACCGCTGGATGAAGCGATGCTCTCTTCTCTGGCATCAAAATACACAAAGTGGTTCATTTTCTCCGATTCTGCCAAAAAAGGCGGGGTAGGTTCTGCGATACTTGAGTATCTGTCCCAAGCGGCTATTCAAAAGGTATCATTAACCTCTTTTGAGTATGATGATGCTTTTATCACACATGGCAATACCAGGCTGGTGGAAGAGAGCATGGGGCTGTTGCCGGAACAACTCGCAGAGAGAGTAAAGAAAAAACTAGGAATTAGGAATTTGGGGCGTATGCTCTAGCATGCTGTAGGGTGCGTAGTCACGCACCGATACTGGGTTTGAATAAATCTCCTGTCGGTGATTTATTTAAGTTCAGTGACAGTGGACGAACTTATATATTAAAGGATTAAAAATGGCTCACGAATACATTTTTACCAGTGAATCAGTAACCGAAGGGCATCCTGACAAGATGGCAGACCAGATATCCGATGCGATTTTGGACTACATCATCAAGGAAGATCCCAATGCCAGAGTGGCATGTGAAACGTTGCTGAGTAACGGTTTTTGTGTTATTGCAGGAGAATTGAAAACAACAGCCTATGCGCCGATGCAGGAGATTGCCAGAGAGGTAGTCCGTGATATTGGTTATACTGACGCCTCTTACGGGTTTGACTACCGCAGTGCCGGTGTACTCAACGGAATTGGCGAGCAGTCTCCCGATATCAATCAGGGAGTAGATCAGGCAAGTGGTGAGATTGGTGCGGGAGATCAGGGGTTGATGTTCGGTTATGCGTGTAAAGAGACACCGGAACTCATGCCTCTGCCTATAACGTTGGCACACCGTCTGACATCCAAACTGGCAGAGGTGCGTAAAAACGGTACGGTACCGTTTCTAAGACCTGATGGAAAGGCGCAGGTATCGGTCAAATATGTTGATGGGGAACCGGTATCGGTTGATACCGTAGTCATCTCTACACAGCACCACGACAATGTTTCACTTGAACAGGTGCAAAAAGCAGTCAGAGAAGAGGTGATCAATCCTGTACTGGAAGCTTACGGTATGCTGC
>JALTYW010000102.1 GCA_027046415.1 Sulfurovum sp. | reverse complement strand
ATTTTAAGTCCCCTGTGTCTACCATTCCACCACCCGGGCTTCAAGGTACCCTATAACTGTTTTGTTTAAAGAACGTCAAACTCATGTTTATAAAGTCTGATGATTGTTTTTTTTAGGCAAGTTTTTGCATTTTATGGAGCGGGCGAAGGGATTCGAACCCTCGGCCCTCACCTTGGCAAGGTGATGCTCTACCCCTGAGCTACGCCCGCATATCCATACCGTTTTCAAGTGGTATACCTGAAATTGGAGTGCGATTATAACCAATTTTTTTTTAAATGTAAATAGTATTTGTGCTATAATCGGCAAAATTTTTAAAAAAGGCACAAAATTATGAGAAGTGACGAGATAAAAAAGGGGCATAACCGCGCTCCGCATCGTAGTTTGCTGCGTGCAACCGGGCTAAGAGACGAAGACTTTGACAAACCCTTTATCGGGGTGGCAAACTCCTTTATCGAACTGATTCCGGGACACTACTTTTTAAATAAAGTAGCTGAGATCATCAAGGATGAGATCCGTGCCAACGGGTGTGTTCCTTTCGAGTTCAATACAATCGGTGTTGATGATGGTATTGCAATGGGGCATGATGGTATGCTCTACTCTCTGCCTAGCCGCGAGATCATTGCAAACTCTGTCGAGACTGTTATGAATGCACATAAGCTTGATGCGATGATCGCCATTCCAAACTGTGACAAGATCGTTCCGGGAATGATCATGGGGGCACTGCGCGTCAATGTCCCTACTGTTTTTGTCTCCGGAGGACCAATGGCAGCGGGACACCTTGAAGACGGTACACCAATTGACCTTGCCACAGCATTTGAAGCTGTAGGACAGTATGAAGCGGGAGAGATCAGTGAAGAAAAGCTCACAGAGATTGAGTGTAATGCCTGTCCAAGCGGTGGGTCATGTTCAGGGATGTTTACAGCAAACTCTATGAATACTTTGATGGAAGCAATGGGTATTGCACTGCCGGGCAACGGTACTATACTGGCACTTACCCCGGAACGTGAAGCGCTTTACCGAAAAGCTGCAAAACGCATCTGTGAAATTGCAAAATCGGATGAAAAGACGCGTGAAGCATACCGACTCAGAAATATCCTCAATGAACAAGCGGTACGCAACGCCTTCGCTGTCGATATGGCGATGGGAGGAAGCTCCAATACTGTACTGCACATGCTTGCTATTGCAAAAGAGGCAGAGGTGGACTTCAACCTCAAAGATATCAACGCCATCAGTAAACGTGTCTCACACATTGCCAAGATTTCTCCGTCACTGACAACCGTACATATGGAAGACATTAACAAAGCCGGCGGGGTAAGTGCTGTCATGCATGAGATGAAAAAGCGTGGAGAAGACATCCTGCTTGACAATCCAACCATTACCGGAGAAAGCCTCTATGAGCGCATTCAGGATGCCAAAATCCTCGATACGGATATCATCCATACTATTGACAATCCCTACTCTGAAGTAGGCGGTCTGGCCATTCTTTACGGTAATCTTGCCGAACAGGGAGCTGTTATCAAAACTGCCGGAATTACGGGTGACCGTGTCTTTACAGGCAAAGCGATCTGCTTCAACTCACAGGATGAGGCGATTGAAGGCATTCTCGCAGGCAAAGTTAAGCCTGGACATGTTGTTGTCATCCGTTACGAGGGTCCCAAAGGCGGTCCCGGTATGCAGGAGATGCTCAGCCCAACCTCTCTGATCATGGGACTTGGTCTCGGAGACAAAGTTGCCCTCATTACCGACGGGCGTTTCTCCGGCGCGACCAGAGGAGCAAGCATTGGACACGTCAGCCCTGAGGCGGCAGAAGGCGGTATGATCGGTCTGCTTGAGGATGGCGATGAGATTCACATCGATGTGGACAACTATATTTTGCGTGTCAACCTTGATGAGGAGACGATTGCAGCACGCAAGGCAAACTTCAAGCCAATTGTCAAACCGCTCAAAAGCAAATGGCTCAGACAATATAGAACGCTGGTTACCAATGCAAGCAATGGTGCCGTACTCGAAGCCGAGTAGGCACACATACCTGACGTACAGTACGCCAACGTCAAAAGTATCTTCTACAAAATATTTACAATAGGTTTTTGAATCGAGGTGAAAACGTGCATACTCTGCACGTTGCTTGAAGAGAGATGCCCTTGAGGCAAACTTTTACAGGGAAGCAACCCGTCTTGCACCTTTGAATCTTTGGGAGTAGAAAGGCTTGTTGAGACTTGTAATGACAACTTTCTTCTTCGCAGAACTTGCATGAATGAATTTCCCGTTCCCGATATAGATACCGACGTGGTTTACGTATCCTCTTCTGTGTTTGGAGGTATCGAAGAAGATCAGATCTCCAGGCTGGAGTTCACTACGCTTTACAGGGATACCGAACTTTGACTGCTGTATCGCACGTCTTGGAATTTTGATACCGTTAAGCTTGCATACATAACTGGTAAGCCCGGAGCAGTCGAAAGTATTTCTTTGCCCTGTCGCACCCCATACATAGCGCTTCCCAAGCTTCTGTTTTGCCAGTTCGATAATCCGTTTGGAGATAGGCGAAAGCTTCCCTTTGTACGGTTTTTTGCTGAATACAATGTCGTTTAGTGTGATTTTTTTTGCTTTTTTAGCATTGAATCTGACAACTTTTTGGGAGTTTATGCGCACCAAGGCACGCGCCAAACGTTTTTCCTGGCGTTTTGCTTTGTGCGAGGCTATATGCTTTCGATGTGCATGCTTCCCTGCCGCTACCGGAACCTTGATTGTTTTTCCTGCTTTGAGTACTGTTTTCTTTGATAAGCCATTTGCTTTGCACAATGCTGCAATTGTTGTATGATGTTTCTTAGCTATCGTATAGAGAGACTCTCCTTTTTTGATTCTGTGTGTTACAATCTTTGTTGCTGCCTGAGATGCAACCGCCACTAAAGTAACCAAAACCAGTATGCGATACAGTCCTTTCAATCAATCCTCCTTGATAATACATCATTGTACTAATATATTACAAAATATTGTCTGTATTCTATCTCTATTCGATTAATCAATTATCAACGAATAGTTAAACGTATCTTAATCAAAAATGATCTTTGGTGGAAGATTAGACAGAGAGGAGGAACCTCGCTGCACAAAAAAGGGGAGATGTTACTTCTTGATTGGAGTTACATACATATTGATATAGCGCCCTTCCTGTTTTGGAGGGGACTCAAGCTGTGCGATATCTTCAAGCATCGGCCAGACACGGTTAAGTACCTCTACACCCCACTCCGGGTTTGCCATCTCACGTCCTCTGAGGAATACTCTCAGTTTGACATGTTTGCCTTTTTCAAGAAATTCACGTGCATGTTTCACTTTGTAGGCAATATCGTTTTCAGCAATCTTACAAGAGAATTTTACCTCTTTTA
>JALTYW010000101.1 GCA_027046415.1 Sulfurovum sp. | reverse complement strand
GTAGTGTACGCATAGAAGACTTCTTAAATGAACATAGCAAAAAACTTCCAAAGTACCCCTTGCCTATACTTCGGCTTACACGATTAGGTGTAGATATAAAATACCAAAACATAGGCATAGGGAAACAACTTTTAAAGTTTGCACTACAACTTACACTAAAGCAGAAGGAGAAGTTTGGCTGTTTTGCTTTGGTAGTAGATGCAAAAGAAAATAGTGTAGGGTTTTATGAAGGGTATGGATTTGAGGAGATAGATATAGTATTGGGTGCATTGGATATACGCCCCTATGCAAAAAGTATGTTTTTGGCTACGAAAACGATAGAAAAGAGTTTATAAAGGGGAGTAGGGTGTTGTCGTGTGACAACACCTATAGGGCTATTTGTAGTTTTTGATCGCTTTTTCAAGAATCTCTGCCGCCGCTGCTTTGTCTTTGAATCCGTTTACTTTTACCCATTTGCCAGGCTCGAGCATTTTGTATGTTTCAAAGAAGTTTTTAATGCGGTTGAGAGTCGCTTCAGGGATGTCTGAAAGGTCTTGAATGTTCGCATAGGTTGGATCGATCTTCTCTGTCGGTACGGCAAGCAGTTTCTCATCCCCGCCTTTTTCATCTTCTGTAAGCAGAACACCAACAAGACGGCACTTGATGTAGGAACCAGCCTGCAGTTGGTAGTCGCAGAGTACCAGAACATCTGCCGGATCACCGTCATCTGAGAGTGTGTTGGCGACAAAACCGTAGTTTGCAGGGTAGTGTACGGCAGAGAAGAGTACTCTATCCACTTCGACGGCACCGGAGTCTTTGTCGATTTCATATTTGATGTTTGAGTTGAGGGGAACCTCAATGATGACTTTGACATTGTCTGGGCATTCGCCGTGTCCGATTTTTGTAATATCCATCGTGATATCTCCATAGATTAAATTTGGGCTAATGGTAGCATAAAATCGATAATAATGTTATGATTTGGTATCAAGAACAGGGAGTGAATCTTGAAGAAGATCATGATGGCAGCAGTGCTGCTTATGCAATATAGTATGGCAATAGAAATAGGCAAGGTACCGCCCAAAGTGATACTTAGCGGTAAAGAGGGTGCCAAAGTGGATGGAAGTGCGTGGCATTCAACTATGCTCACGGGGAAAGTGCACATTCTTTTTTATGTCGATCCGGATGAACGTAAAACCAATGATGCCTTGACACAGGCACTCAAAAAGCGCCATTTTGAGCGAAAAAAGTTTGCCTCGGTTGCTGTGATCAACCTTGCGGCAACATGGATGCCAAATATAGTGCTCGAATCGCTGCTCAAAAAGAAGCAAAAAGAGTTTCCCGACACAGTCTATGTCAAAGACAAACAAAAAGTGCTGGTCAAGCAGTGGCAGCTTGCCGATGATGCATCGGATGTACTGCTGTTTGACAAAAACGGAAAACTGCTCTATAAGAAGTTTGGTAAACTGAATGAAACGGATATTGCAAAGGTGTTGGAGATTATCGAACGGCATCTTTGATCGTGTTTATTTTCATCTCCTTCCCATGCTCCCGTGTGGGAATGGAAGATTTCATATTGAAAGAAATATTGCTCTATACTCTCACGTAAAACGTGGAACAATACTTACAAATACCTTCTCCTGATCCAAAGATAATAGACCGCGGTAATCAAAAATCCGATACCAAGTGTTACTGTAATAGCACGCAACGAAAACCCCCACTCAAAAGCATATCCGATGAAGAGTGCTGTGACGATGTTGGAGAGCATGAAGAACATGTCATTGTAGGAGATGATGCGCCCCAAATAGGCTTTGTCGGTCTCCTGCTGGAGCATGAGGTAGGTTTGTGACCAGAGTGTGGAGGTGAAGAAGCCTACGCCAAAGAGGGCAATGAGTGCCCAGTAGAAGTTATGCTGTGTCAGACTCCATGCTATGATGGCAACCCCTTCGAGGATGAAAAAATAGTGTAGGTTTTGGTTGTTGATCCATTTCCCGATGAAAAAAGGCCCAATCATCAGTGCGACTGCACGCACAGCATTGATCCAGCCTATGGCAAGCGGCACGGCAATGAGGGTTTTGTACTGGTAATCGGCAAGGAGCGTGACGAGTGCATCAAAGCTTGTCAGCCCCAAAGAGGCATGCAGCAGGATAAGGTGTATGGTCTTTTTACGTGACTTAAGATAGCGAAAGCCGTCGATGAACATTTGCCAGTGTGAATGGGAGTGTTTGGGAAGTGTCAGTGAGAGTTTCAATCCAAGCAGGATGGAGAGGGCGATGCTGTAGAGCAGCGCATCGGTCATGAAGGCTGCATGGTAGCCGAAACGGTAGGTGACAATGCCACCGACTGCCATACCTGCTGCATAGGTAAATGACCAGATGATCGAATGGATTTCATTGGTATTCTTGAGCATCTCCCCTTCGATGATCTTTGGAAAAAGTGACATCTCCGCACTAAAGAGCATGCTTGATGCTGCCGAACGAATGAAGATAAGCCCCATCAAAAGCCAGACAAGTGAGAGGGAGTCGATGAGCATGAAGCCAAGTGTTGCAGCAATCTCAATTGCCAGCAGCGTACCCATCAGTTTTTTAAAGTGGATGCGGTCTACGGCAATGCCAATAAGAGGTGCAAGTACCACCGCAGGCAGCATCGCCATGGCAGCGGTAAGTGAAATGACAAGTGCACTCGCATGCAGCTCGACAAGTAAAGAAAATATAGCTACCTGAGAAAACCATGTAGCGAAATAGCTGATAAGCTGTATGAGTGAGAGCCGCGCAATGATGGGATGGCTGAGTGTTTGAATGTAGCGGGACATCAGCTATCATCACCGAGTGAGTAGCCAATCTGTTGTGCCTCCAACAGTGCAATGAACTGTTCGAACGTCTCTTCTGCCAATGCCTTGTCACGGGAAGCTACGGAGAGGGTAACATGCCAGCCGTTGTCATAAAGCTTTGGCAGAGATGATATTTCTACATCACGCGGTGTATTTTCCATCAGTTCGATAAAAAGATTCTCTTTGCATGCCGCAGTAAGGGTGAAACGGTATGTCGGTGTGCCCTCAGGGATGATATACTCAAGTATATATTCCACCATCGGATGGCTCATTTCTGGAAATCCCGGCATGAAAAAGTATCGCTCATCCAGATAGAAAGCAGGCATCTGGTTGACGGGATTGTGCAACAGTTTTGCTCCTTTTGGAAGCTGTGCCATCTTGATGGGGTGAGGGTAGGCATCATTACCAAGTCTCTCTTCTATGATCTTTTTAGCTTCGGGTTGTTCGTAGAGTTTCCCGTCACGCAGGGCAATGGCAGCACATTTTCGGGTATGGTCATCGGGAGTAGATCCGATGCCGCCAAAGCTGAAGAGCACCGGGTTTGGCTGTGATGCGATGAATTTTAGTGTTTGTACAATGAGGGCAGGGTC
>JALTYW010000100.1 GCA_027046415.1 Sulfurovum sp. | reverse complement strand
GTCTTAATACGAGTAAAATGTTTTATCTTAGCGATGGGATTATACCGCCAGTCTCTTTCTGCCTTTCGCTCTTCTTGCTGCGATGACTTTTCTTCCGTTCTTTGTCTTCATTCTTGTTCTGAAGCCGTGTGTTCTTTTTCTTGGTGTGTTATGCGGTTGGTATGTTCTTTTCATCTTAACGATCCTTCATCTGTTTGGTTCAGGTATGCAATGGTACCCGAACGGTTTTATTTGGACGCGATTTTACCTGAAAACCGCTTAAAGGATTCTAATTGAGTGTTTTGAAGATGATCTCACCGCTGCGTTTATCCTGTTTTGCCCGTATCAACTCCTCGATCACTTTGAAGATTATATACTTAATATCATGTGTCGTAGTCCGCACCTCAAGTTCGATACAGTACGGGTCAACCGCCTTCTCCTGTTTCATATGCCGCATAACACGTTCGCCAAAATGGTACCCGCCGTCTATTTTGGTATCCTGACAGATAACTGCATAAATAGACTGCTCTTTGTCTATCTCAAAGAGAATATCCGTATCGCGTTTCTGTGCTTCCAGTGTGCTGCCCACATCAACACCTTCGGCAGTGATCATCATCAGTACAAAAGAGCGCTCCTCTCCCCTGCTCATCAAATAGTAAACGATCTCCACCGTTGTTGAAAGTGCATCGAGCATATTGGCAGCCAATACAATATCATTTCCGTTGAAACGGATATTGCCCCTTATTTTTTCATTCTCTCTCGTAATCATTTTGCTCTCCAGTCTCATCAATAGATCAAATATAGCCAATTATATCAAATTTTTGTGGATTCACCTGATATAATTCGGAATGACTGAAAAAAAATATCAAACACTTCCCTCTCCATGTTGGCTGCTTGAAGAGAAAAAGCTCATACACAACCTTGAAATACTCCGTACCATAAAAGAGAAAAGCGGTGCAAAAGTGCTTCTCGCACTCAAAGGATATGCCCTCTGGAAAAGCTTCGATACCATACGTCCCTATCTGGATGGATGCTGTGCCAGCGGACTGTATGAAGCGAAACTTGCATCTGAGGAATTTGGCAAAGAGGTACATACCTATTCTCCTGCCTACAAAGCGGAGGAGATTGATGAAATTGCCTCTGTCTCACATCACATGGTATTTAACTCCCCTCAGCAGTTTAAACGGTTTGCGCCCCAAGCAAGACAGTGTAACCCTACGCTATCTATAGGGCTGCGTGTCAACCCCGAATACTCCGCTTCTCCAAAAGAGATATATAATCCATGCGGGCTCTACTCCAGACTCGGTACCACACTTGAGAATTTTGATGAAACCATACTCCCTGATCTTGACGGACTCCATTTTCATGCACTCTGTGAACAGGGAAGCGATGCACTTGAAGCGGTTCTTGCCCGTTTTGAAGAAAAATTTGCTCCATACATTGCCAAAATGAAATGGATCAATTTTGGCGGGGGACATCATATCACACGCAAAGGGTACGATCTGAAGAAACTGATCGGACTCATTCAAAATTTCAAAGCCAAATACGGTGTCGACGTCTATCTCGAACCGGGAGAGGCTGTCGGTTGGGAGACAGGTGTACTGGTTGCAACTGTGCTTGACATTGTCCATAACGACATCGACATTGCCATACTTGACACTTCTGCAGAAGCCCACATGCCTGATACCATCATCATGCCCTACCGTGCCGAAGTACGCGGAGCAGGAGAAGCGGGTGAGAAACCCTACACCTACCGTCTGGGCGGCAATACCTGTCTTGCAGGAGATATTATGGGAGATTACAGTTTCGACAAACCGTTACAGATCGGTGACAAGATCATCTTTGAGGACCAGATGCACTACACGATGGTCAAAGCCACCACATTCAACGGTATCAAACTCCCCTCTATCGCTGTTGAAAAAAACGATGGAGAAATAGAGATTCTCAGAGAGTTTGGCTATGAGGATTTTAAAGATAGACTCTCTTAGAGACAGCCTTACTTTTTGATCACAATATCGGAGTCTTTCATATTGAAATCTTTTTTATAAACAATATCAGCCGATTCTGATCTTTCACTGGCACCTATAACCACATCGATATTCTGGTTATATTCATACTTCATCTTCATTGCAGGGATCTCTCCGTTAATATAGATCACTGTGATCTTATCGGTCAGTTTTTTGCCTACCTCAATACTCCCCGCACCAATGACAAGATGGTCAATCTTGACACCAAGATCGTTCAAGGCAGACTTTGCCATAGCACCGCCCATCATTTTCATCATCGCATTGGCATCATTCGTACCGGCTCCCTCTTCAGAATCAAACAAAATGATCGAGAGGATCTGCTCTTTGCTTAGACTCGGAACAGAGGAGAACATAATGTTGGGTACAGCGGGTGTACCTGTAATCGTTACGGTAATAAGATGCCTAAGCCCTTTGTACTTTACCTTAAGATCAAGTATTGGCTTAAGCGGGTCACCCGTCAGGTAGATATGGCTCTTTTCAAGCACAAATTTTTTCCCCTGAAAGCGATAACTGCTGCCGTCTACAATATCCACAGAACCCAAAATAACAGGGTTTGTACCGGCTGCTTTGTGAACGACAAGAGAGAGATTTGCCTTCACATCTACAGGCCCTTCCTTGTAGATAAGCGGCTTTTTGCTCTCTACATTGACAAGCATACTGAGGTTGTTTACAAAACTGTTTTCATCTGTTGCTTTTTGCTGCTGTACGATTACAATATCGCTGTCACTCGGAAAGGTTTTGGTTGCCAGATCATAATAAATATTTCCCCCAAGCAGCGTGATCTTTCCCTTAATATCTGTCCTGTTTCCGTCAAATACTGTTTTAAGGTCTATATTGCTGTCAATATCAGCAAACTCATGAGAAACATGGAACTTCTGTGCTACGGTATCGATCTCTCCTTTCATCTGCTTAAGATCGAGCCCTCCTGATATGTTAAGCTGATCGTTCAGCCAAAATTGTTCAATGGAAAAGGTGTCATTTTCAAATAAGACTACAGAAGGTTTGTTGGAATAGAGCTTTGTACCATTGTAGACAAAATTGTACGTATTAAGTACAATACGTGCCCCTCGTTTTGACACGACAACATTGATATCATCAATCGTGTGTTCCGTCTCTCTATCCGCATAATAGCGTATTTGGGGTGAGTGTAAACGCAGTGTTACATTCTGCTCTGCATCTATGGTGGCATCAAGCGAAAGTGCCCCTTTAACCTTTGGCACTTTATCAAGCATATAGATGCTATTTGCAGCATCAAAGAGCTGCTTGGCAGAATCTACCTTACTGTGCACTACAATATCGCTGCCAAGCTTCCCTTTGATATCTGCCTGCATACCGGGAAGTATTACTTTTCCAGAAACCTGACCCTTTTTTGTCGGTACCAAAACCTTTGCATTGAGTGTATGCGTTTTCAGATTCAGACGGTAGGCATGCTCTTTTAATACCACATCGACATGCATAGGTGAGAGCATATCCCATTTTACTTTGGGTACCAACTCTCTTAACAGAGAGCCTTCGGGTACAGTTGTCACCAGAGACAGGTCGACATGGTCACCATAGCGTGCGTTTGCCTTGATATTGGCAAGGTTGGAGGTGAGTGTCGCATTTGCCTCCAGAGGTAGAGGTTTGGCAAAATCAACAGGCAAATCAATGGCGGCTTCCACAGCACCTTCTGAGAGTTTTTCCGGTACTGCGACAAGATCTTTAAGCAAAAGAGGGGTTTTGGTCTGCAGATGCAGCATCCCTTTTTTCATATCATCGGAGACAAAACTGCCCTCCAGTGCATCTGCATTCAGTGTGGCAAATACTTCATGCAGTGTACCACGGTAATGCAGTTGAAGGTCTTTCAGCGGCTTGGTCAGATTTGCATCCACCCCTTTAAGCTGCGATATGGATAGATCTCCGTTATAGCGTATCTGTTTGGTCTCATCCATCTCGAAATGGTTGGAAAGTCCCATCTTTTCGGTATAAGGTGTTGTTACCGCTACCCGCGTATCAGCTTTGAGCTGTTTGCTTGGAAGGCGGTTGCCCTCTCCACTCTTTGGCAGTTCCAAAATATTTTTTGCTTTGGAGCGGATATCTGCACTGATTTTTTCACGGCTTGCATTAAAATCGACTTGGACATTGCCTATTGCTTTTTTTCGCAACGGAAGACGGTAGAGTTTATAAAGTCTTTTATGTGGTGTGATGACAATATTGCCTCCAAAATGGTTTGCCTGTATACTGCCCTGTTCGACCACATTGCTTAAGTTGGTAGTTACATTAAGATCAACCTGCTTGCTACTTAGCATCAAACTGTCCATATCCAGTTGAATGGCTGCAGCATCGAGTACGGCAGTATGCAGATGCACCGGATCAAATACGGCAGGCAGCAGATCAACATGAAGTGATCGTGCTGTGATGATCTTAGGTATCAACGGGCTCTTGGGCTCCTGTTTTTTCGTTTGCGTTTTAGCTTCTTCTTGCGAAGGCGTCTGTGCAATATCTGTAATGATCTTCTCTATGGCTTTGGTGTCAACTTTTGCAAGCCTGATCGTCTTAAAGGAGAGTGTCCGGTTCTTTAACGATGCCGACAGCGCAACCTCACCAACATTGCTGATAGACTCCAGTGTCGCATTCTCTACTTCCAGCCCATCCGGACGATAGAGCATTTTTTTTGCACGCAAAGAGAGTTTTGACAGCGACACACCCTCTATGCTGAAAGGTTTGAACGAAACAGATACATGTTTGACAGCAAGTGAAAGGTCAATCGGTGCAGATGATGCATTCTCCTCTTCTGATTGCCGTGTGGCACTCTGATTATCATCACTCAAATGTGCCACCAATGCTTTTACGGTATCGACATCTACATTCTTTACCTCTATCGAATTGATCGCAATACGTTTATAGAGGAGCTTTGAAGGATTCCATAAAAACCGTATCTCATCAGCAAGCAAATCACCTTGGTACTTTGGTTCTACAATCTTTACACCGGTTAAAACATTGCCCGCAATCGCATCATAGGAGATGTTATAATCCGGAGCATAGATATCTACAACCTTTTTGATCATATAGGAGGAGTTTGCAGCAACAATAATGATAGTGACCAGCATCACGAAAAGCATCAGGAGTATATAAATAAACTTTTTCATCAGAATGACTGCCCTATCTGAAATGAGATACCGTATATGGAAGGATCATGTGTATTGAACCCAATATCAAGCTTGAACGGGCCTACCGGTGTCATGTAGCGTACCCCCACACCGGCAGAGGAGATGATCTTGCCGCTATAGTCATAGCTTTTATCCGTCAGCATCGTATTGTCACTAAATACTGCACCGTAGAAGGCATCTCCCCAGATAGGATAATCCATCTCCACAGAGAGATTTGCCATACTCAAAGCACCGTTGATCAGGTCTTCAGCAGGAGAAACGATCACCCCAATCTCCCGATAGCCATAGGCACGGTTAGAGTAGGCACCACCGGCAAAAAACTTTTTTGACTCCGGTATGCCGCGAAGCGAATCGGTCTGAATATCGATCGCACCGATCTTTCCAACCACTGCCATGGTCAACTGCGAGACCGTATAGATCGCTCTGGCCTCCAGCTGACTCTTAAGATAGAGACTCGCCTCACTGTTGGTAGGCATACCCATTTCAACATATCCTGAGAGATAGTAGCCGTGTTTTGGATTAAGTTTGGAATCTCTTCTGTCATAGATAATGTCAAGATAGGGATAAGCCAGCAAAAATGTATCGTATGCATATTCTGGAAGCAGTTTTTCTCCGTCGGAGAGTTCAGAAATCTCTATATTCTCCAAAGCAAATCCACCAACAACTTTCCATACTTCATCCTCATACTGCAGATAGGCTTTTGCAAATGTCTTCTTTTCACGAAAACCATCAAATTCAAGATTGGAATAACCCATATTTGTGCCAAGATCTGCATCGATGCCATAGACTGATACTAAAACCGGTTTGTAAAAATCTACAATAGCCACCTGTTCTAGTGATGACCAAGAAAGCTCAAGAGAGAGCTGCTGTGCATTGCCAAGGAAGTTATGCTTTATAAATGTACCGTGTATACGCGGTCCTACATAGGTATCGTACCCTGCACCAAGCTCGACATGATAAGGCTCTTGCATCTCCTTGACATCAATATCGACCGGTATGACATTATAGATTTTTCTGCTAATATCAATCAGCACCGAATCGAAAGCATGCAGTCCATAGAGTGCCGATGAAGTATTCTGTACAAGTTCAGTATTGAAACGTGCCCCCTCTTTGGCACGTACACGTGATTTAACGACACGTTCATCAATGGTTTCAAGCCCTTTGACCGTTACTTTCCCAAATGTACAGATACCTCCCTTTTTAAGCTTAAACACAAGGTTCGCTACATGCTTCTCCAGATCGACATAGGCTTTTGTATCAAGATCATAACTGCAATACCCCTTATGCAGTAGTGCTTCGATGATCCTGCTTTTTGTTGCAATGAAGGTTTTTGCCCGAAAGATATCTCCTGTCTCAAAATCGACAAAGTCACCAATATCGAAATCCGAAGTGATATTGATCTCCCCTACCCTGACAGGTTTTCCTTCTTTAACCGAAATCGAGACTGTCTCATTGTTCTCTTTGACTGAAAATGTTGCATCATAATACCCTTCCGAATCAAAAAAGGCACGCAGGGAGGGTTCAATGGAGGGTATTAGTTTCTCTTTGATTGTTGCTTCTTTTTGCCCAAATGAGAAAAATCCGGGTGCATCTGCACTGACCGCCTCATAAATATCAGAGGGGGCGAAATTTTCTATACCCTTCACAATCACTTTTTTTGTTGGAAGCAGAGCACTTTTCTGCTCTTGCGCGATGACTATACTGTTTTGCAAAAGAAAAAGAGAGAGAAAGACCAGTACCAATCTTACAATATTGCTCAAGTCGTTCATAGTCCATCCTTGCCACTTACTGTGGCACTTGTTCCAACATACAATGCCAATCTTTCAGCCAGAGTCAAGATATATTCATGATAAAAGATCCTGCACACTTTTTTTAGGGTCTTTCCCCTCCTCTATCATAGCATAAACCTCCTCGGCAATAGGCAGGTAGAGTCCTTTCTCTTTTGCGATCATATGCAGTGCTTTTGCAGTAGGTACCCCTTCGGCAACCTCACCCAGTGCCTCAAGTATCTCTTCCATACTTTGACCTTTTGCCAGTCCAAGTCCGACACGGTAGTTTCGTGAAAGCGTGGAGCTTGCGGTCAAGAAAAGATCACCTGCCCCGCCGAGAGAAAGAAAGGTTTCTGCTTTGGCACCAAACGCTTCACCAAAGCGGGTCATCTCGACCAAGCCACGCGAGATAAGCGCTGCTCTGGCATTGTTACCAAGCCCCAGTCCGTCACTCACCCCACCGGCAATAGCGATGACATTTTTGTAGGCACCTGACACTTCCGCGCCGACCACATCGTCACTCACGTACCCTTTGATGAAATCGGGAAATGCATCAGCAAATGTCTCGGCAAGCGGCAGGTTGGTAGAGCTGATCATCAGTGCGGTTGGTAGCGACTGCATCACCTCTGCGGCGAAAGAGGGACCGGAGATGTACGCCAGTCTCTTTTCGGGTACAAACTCTCCATATATCTCATTGAGAAACGCACCGGTGCTTGTCTCTATCCCTTTTGCGGCAACCAGTATCTTTTGTCCTCTGTCTTCAAAGTGCTCCTTGAGCCATCCCCGGACAAACTGTGCCGGTATCGCCATGACAAGGTACTCTTTTGAGAGCGCTTCATCCAACGGTACAAAATGCTCGATATCCCGATGGGTTCTGGAGCTGATCACCACATCATTTTTTTGCGAGTAGGCATGATAGAGCGCCTGCCCCCATTTTCCTGCACCTATGACTGCCATATTCATCTACACATCCTTTTTTGCAATCATTTTTTTAAAGATACGAAGCTTTTCCACTTCCCCCATACAGACGATGATATCACCTGCATCAAGGTGATGTTTATGTCCTGCTGTCACAAACTCAAACCCTTTGTGCCGTTCAAAGTCGACAAGTCCGACCAGCAGCACATCATAGTGTCCAAAATTGACCTCGTCACTCATCTTCCCGTGCAAAAACGAACCTTCTGGAATCTCCATCTCCATAAAGCTGATCCCATCTTTGCTTGTGACAAACTCTTTGAGCAGTTCTGTAGCGATAGGACGGTGCAGTATGTTGTGGATACGGTTCGCACTCACTTCGTACATATCAATCACCCGCTTTGCACCGGCAAGACGCAGTTTGTGGGTGACATGCACCGAGTCGGAAATGGCAACGATATTGAGACCTTCCATCAGCGCATTGAGAGAGAGTGTCAAAAAGACATTGTAGTGTTCATCATCCATCACACAGACAATCTGGTCATACTGTTCAAGTCTCAGCTTTAAAATCTCGGCATCCTCACCCATATCGATCAGGATGCAGTCAAACCCGTCTTTTTGTGCCTGCTGACAATAGCTTTCGTTCTGTTCAACCACTGTCAGTACATAACCATCCTCTTTCAAACCATTGGCGATATGCCTCCCGTGATGGCCGTATCCGAAGATCAGGATCTTTTTCATCCCCATGATACCACCCCTTTATGCATATTTCTAAAATGCTCCAGACTGATCTGTCTGCCGATCACCAACAGCACATCATATGGCTGTAGTACCGTCTCTTTTGGAGGGTTGAAAAGAAACTCCCCATTACGGTGAATTCCCATAAAGAGCAGTTTGTATGCAGTGAACTCTATCGATGCGATATCAGCTCCGACAAGCTCTTCGTGCATTCCCACATGAATCTCATAGATCTGCGCCACATCTTTCCCTGTCAAGACAGCATGGAGTGCTTTATACATCGTCGGCTGAGTAATGGCGATATGAATCATATTGTTCGCAACCTCATGGGGTAGAAGAATGTGATCCGCTCCGGCATACTCAAGTTTCTTGACCATACTGCTGTCGTTGGCACGGGTAATTACCTTTATCTTTCGGGAGATCGCCTTAGCCGTCAGTGTAATATAGATATTTTCAATATCATCGGCAATCAAACACAATACTGTCACCTTGGCATTTTTCGTATTGAACCGTTTCAGTACCTCTGTCCGGCTAGCATCCTCCTGAATAACGTTGTACCCCTCCCGTTTGGCTGCTTCAACCCGTTCGGGATCTTTTTCAAGAATAATGTACTCTTCAGAAGAGAGCCCCTCTTTGCGTAAGAACATTTTTGCCAACTGCCCATATCCACATACAATAAGAAAGGCATCACTTTTGTTGATCCTCTCAATCGTACGGTGCTCTTTAACTTCATTAAGTTTTTCTGAAAAGGCAGATACGATAACAGAGGTCGCAAAAGAGATCATGGCAATACCGCTTACAATGATCACCATAGAGATCGCACGTCCCTCCGGCGTCACCGGTGCGATATCACCGAAACCGACCGTGGAGATGGTCACAAGTGACCAGTAAAAGGCATCGAAAAGCGAATTGATATTGGGATTGATCTTCTCTTCAAGCACATAGATCGCGATACCTGCTGTAAAGACGATAAAAAGCAGTAAAAGCAGAAGTGTCAATAGTTCAAAACGCTTGTTTGAAAGTACTTCGACAAACTGATTGATGCTTTTGGCATAACGCAGTAGTTTCAGTACCCGAAACAGTCTCAACGGACGGTAGGTCGGGAAAATTGCCAAAAGGTCAATGATCGCAGCCGGCGTTACCATAAAATAGAGTTTCTCTTTCAATCCCTTTTTTAGAGGTGTTGTTATCTTGAATGGTTTTCCCAGAAACTTTGCATCCTGATACTCTTCCAACACCATTTCAGAAAGATCATTTACAACCCATATCCGCATAAGATATTCAAGTCCAAATAGCACAGACACGACATACAGATCATAGGTATCCATCCAGTGAGGTACCGGTTCTTTGACCTCATAGACCAGTATAAAAATAGATGTAAAGATAAGGAAGATAATTGTCAGGTCAAAATATTTTTTATAGGGGTTTTTGTCGTTTCGGATCAAATCTCTGACAAACGATTTAATCTCCCTGTAAGAGGAGGAGTTATGGAGCTTTCGGGCAAAAGAGAGGACAAGTTCATTCATCTTCGCCCGCTCCTCATTTATGAAAGTCTCTGCTTGAGCAGTTCGTTGACTTTGGCAGGGTTGGCAGCCCCTTTACTCGCTTTCATTGTCTGCCCGACAAAAAAGCCAAAGAGCTTCTCTTTTCCTGCTTTGTACTCCTCTACCTTATCCGTATTTGCCGCCAGTATCTCATCAATGATCGCCAAAATCGCACCATCATCACTCACCTGTGCAAGCCCAAGTTCATTGATAATAGCATCGATATCCCTGCTATCATGCTCCATCATGTAGTCAAGTACCTCTTTGGCACCTTTGCCGGAAACCTTGTCTTCACCGATTTTGACAACCAACGTACCGAGAGCTTTGGCATCGACAGGAGAGTTCTCTATGCTGTGACCGCTTTTGTTCAAACGCCCAAGCAGCTCGGAGGTCAGCCATGTCACTGCCGTTTTGGCAGCAGCACCCTCTTCCAGCATCGCTTCAAAGTAGGCAGCCAGCTCTTTGGTAGCGGTAATGACCAGCGCATCTGAGCGTTTGATACCGAGGCTCTCTACATAGCGGGTTACTTTCTCATCCGGCAGTTCGGGGATGTGTCGTGCCGCTTCTTTCATCTCCTCCGTTACCACTACAGGACGGATGTCCGGCTCAGGGAAGTAGCGGTAGTCTGCCGCCTCCTCTTTGCCACGCATAGAGCGGGTTTCACCCTTCTCTGCATCAAAGAGCCGTGTCTCCTGTACCACCTCCTGCTCATAGACCCCGTCTTCGTACGCTTCTATCTGTCGCTGTACCTCATAGCCGATCGCCTGAGCGATGAACTTAAAAGAGTTCATGTTTTTGATCTCTACACGGGTACCGAATGCCTCCTGCCCTTTAGGTCGCACAGAGACATTGACATCACAGCGGAAAGAACCCTCTTGCATATTGGCATCACTGATATCAAGATACCGTACCAGTGCATGGAGCTTTTTGAGGTAGGCAACCGTTTCGTCACTGCTGCGCAGATCGGGTGCCGAGACGATCTCAAGCAGCGGTGTTCCTGCACGGTTGAGATCGACTTTGGAGTGGTTGCCCTCATGCATATTTTTACCCGCATCCGCCTCAAGGTGTGCCTCACCAATACGGATATCTTTCTGTGATCCATCCTCCTGATCAATGGTGATCACACCATCTCTAAGCACTGGCTCATAAAACTGTGTGATCTGATAGGCGCTTGGTGAGTCCGGATAGAAGTAGGACTTTCGGTCAAAACGGCTTGCTTCGTTGATCGTAGCATTGACAGCATTGGCAAAGCGCATCGCTTTGACAACCGCTTCTTTGTTGACCACAGGCAAAGCACCCGGCAAAGCAAGACAGGTTGGACAGGTATTGCTGTTTTGATGCTGTGCAAACGAGGTTGGGCACGCACAGAACAGTTTGGTTTTTGTATTGAGCTGAACATGTACTTCAAGACCGATAACGGTTTCAAACATGATATTTTTCCTTAAGAAATGGTGGGGTTATAGTGGTAAATATTATAGCGTTTTGGTTATTTGTGTGTGCTGAAGCAGCGGTATTAACGCTCTTTGGCAAGTTTTTCAAGCAGTGCGGTCTGTTTTTTCAGCTCATGCAGTTTCTCTTTGTCTGTGATGAAGTACTCAAGAAGCAATACACCAACAAGACCGGGAATGGCACCTACAGCAGCAGACAGCACGGCGAACAGAAAACTGGAATGATAAAAAGAGAGAAATGAAGTCATCGCCCCTATGAGCATCAGTGCCCATGAGACGCCAAGAAGAAAGTTTACAACAAAGCCCAGAGACTTGCTGTTAAAGCGCATAAAATTACACGGCTCCCATTGTGTCAATCACAGGATCCGGCGCTTTGTCATGTTCTTCATCTACTGCAACTGCTCCTGCAAGGTAAACATAGATCAAAATCATGAAGACAAATGTCTGAAGCAGAGCAGAGAATGTCAGCAGCAGGTATGCAGGCAGCGGTGCGATGAAAGGAACCAGCATCAGCAGTACCCACAGGAAGAGGTCATCCCCTTTGATGTTACCAAAGAGACGGAAACTAAGAGAGATGATACGTGAGATGTGTGATACGATCTCGATTGGGAACATCAGCGGCGCAAGCAGTTTGACAGGACCCGCAAAGTGTGCAAAGTAATGTACGACACCGTTCTTTTTAATACCCTCGTAGTTATAGTACACAAATACCATAATTGCCAGAGGGAGTGTTACGTTAATGTTAGATGTAGGAGACTCGAAACCGGGGATAATACCAATCACGTTCGATACAAAAATGAAAATACCTACAGCAGCAACAAGCGGCAGATATTTGCGTGCCAACTCTTCACCGATCACATCTTTACCCATTGCGATCACACCGCCAAGATAGGCTTCCATCACATTCTGTGCACCCGTAGGTACCGCTCTGAGACTCTTTGTAGCAGATTTTGCGATCAACACTGCGATCACTGCAACCAGCAGCAAGTGCGCGATCAGTACGGCACTGTGGTTATGCTCTCCCAAAATACCGCCAAGGTAAGTAAATACACCTTCCATGAAACATCCTCTTGAAATAATTTGCTGTATTTTACATAAAAAGGACTAAATTACCGGTTAATCAGAACAAATATATCGCTTTTTTTCCTGACCGATACGGTAGAGCGCAAAGTCATATTTGACCGGGTCTGTACTGTCCCATTCTCTAAAGCGTTCTGTCAGTTCCAATACCGCTTTCATATCGTAGCTTTTACGATGCAGCAATCCCAGTTTGCGTGCAGTATGAAAAGTGTGGGTATCCAGCGGCATCAGAAGATCCTTTTTATCAATCTTGCGCCACAGCCCCATATCGAGCGCATCACTGCGCACCATCCACCGCAGATACATCATATAGCGCTTATAGGTACCTGCCTGCATCCATGACTTGGGGATACTTCCCGTTAGAAACCGGTAGCCGTAACTTTGATGCGGATAGACACGATGCAGGGTAGTCAGAAAATGGTGCAGTCCGTCCAGAATACTGCCCTCTTTTCTGTACCCTTCATAAAAGAGATTCTCTATCTTGTCAATATCACCAAGCCGCTTCAATGCGATAAAGAGCGCTGCCACATCCATCGGCTTTTGGAAACGGTAGACAAGTGCATCTGTCTTGGCAACAATCACATCCTCTTTCTCTTCCAGCAGCGAAAAATCGAGTCTGTCAAGAAACGCAACGATCTGCCTGGCATTGCCGTAGGCAAACAGTGCACATATCAAGGCGATACGTTCATCTTTATATCTGGAAGCCACAAGCAGCGGATCGGGACGGCTGTAGGAGAGTTCATCCAGACGGTTTCTTGCTGCCGCTTCCCTCTCAAGCCATGCTTTGAGTTTCTCCATATCATGCATCGGCACTGCCTCTTCTTTTTTTCTATCATCTTCTACTTTTCTTTAAATAGAGCTTTTGAGCATATGCTGCTTATGCTATAATGCCGCCTAAAATAGTATGCCAGGAACAAACCGTGACACACACCAGTATCCAAACCCAAAAATTCATCCTCAAACTCTTTCCGGAAATCATGGTCAAAGGCAGTAATGCCAAAAAGCAGATGGTCAACCAGCTCTTTCAAAACCTGCAAACCCTCTTCAAAGCTGTAGATGACACCATTCAGATCAAAAAATTCTCAGACAAGATAGAGGTCGTTACACCGGTTGCAAAGGTTGAGAGTGTACGTACCATACTGCTCAACACACCCGGTATCGAGCAGGTACTTGAAGCACTCCAGTTTGATCATATGGAGAGCCTCGATGCTATCAAAGCCCAAGTTGCCAAAACTGTTGCCGACGAGATCGCAGGCAAAAGCTTTGTCGTCCGTGCCAAACGCACCGGAAGCCACCTGTTCAACTCTTCCGAGATCGAACGTGTTGTCGGCGGCTACATACTGGCACATACCGATGCAAAAAAAGTAGACCTCCATCACCCTGATGTCACTGTCCGCATCGAGCTGATCAACCATCAGCTCAACATCATTACCGCCAAATATGACGGATTGAGCGGATTTCCCATCGGTACACAGGGTGACATCCTCTCTTTGATGTCTGGCGGGTTTGACTCTACAGTAGCAAGCTTCCTTACCATGAAACGAGGCATCAAAACCCACTTCATCTTCTTCAACCTTGGCGGTACGGCACATGAGATCGGTGTCAAACAGGTCGCATGGTACCTCTGGAGTAAATACGGGGCTTCTCACCGTGTCAAATTCGTCACCATTGGGTTTGAAGATGTCGTTGCCGAGATCTTCCGCTCTACAGCTGAGACCTACATGGGTGTGACCCTCAAACGGCTTATGCTCATGGCTGCAGAGAAAATTGCTGACACTATGGAGATCGATGCACTGCTAACTGGAGAGAGTGTGGCACAGGTCTCCAGCCAGACACTGCGCAACCTTGCACTCATTGACCAGGTTACCAACAAACTGGTACTCCGACCGCTAGCTACGACCAACAAACCCGAAATCATCCGCATCGCCGATCAGATCGGTACCCGCCGTTTTGCGGAAAACATGCCCGAGTACTGCGGCGTCATCTCCAAAAACCCCATCACCCACGGCTCTTTCAAACGCATGGAACGCGAAGCCAAACGGTTTGACTATGCCGTACTGGACAAAGCTGTCAATGACGCCAAAAGCATCTATGTTGACGAGATTGTAGAGGACATCACACAAAATGCCCCCATCAATGTCGTACGAACCCCAGACCCCGAAAGCCATGTCATCATTGACATCCGAGCAGAAGAAGAGACGGTGCAGACACCATGTGAAACGCTGAAGATCCCCTTCTACCGTCTCAAAACTGAATTCAAAAAACTCCCCAAAGAGAAAACCTACCTGCTCTACTGCGACAAAGGCGTCATGAGCCGCCTG
>JALTYW010000099.1 GCA_027046415.1 Sulfurovum sp. | reverse complement strand
GCACTGGTCAACGGTGTCAATGGCTTCATCGGCATACATACCCAACAGTTTTACCGACACACTGGCACTCCCTTTTTCCACATGATGTGTCGCTTTTTTGGGCTGCTTCGGTATTTTGGCTTTAGGCGTCTCCTGCCGCCGCTTCAGCTCCTTAAGCGGTACACGCATTTTAAGCCCGTCTACGATGATAGTAGCATTCTCGCCACGGATAGAGAGAAGCTCCCCTTTGTGGGAGCGGTACTTTACCTTGTCCCCTTCTTTGAGCGGTTCAGCGGATGTTTGAGGTGCTTTCACCGGCATGCTCTTGCGTTTATGCGCTTCATTGAGCAGGCGTCTACCCTCTGCAGACTCTTTGACCTTCAATGCTTCTCTTGCTTTTTTGGTCGCGGCATTGTAGCGGTTCTCCAGTGTTGCCAGTGCTTTGCGGTGCTGCTCTTTGAGTTTCTCTTCCTCTTCTACAAGCCTGAGTTTCTGCCGCTCTACCGCTTTGCGTTCCGCTTCGATCTGTGCAATCTTCTGGCGCATCTGCCGCTCAAGAGCTGTCGATTTTTCAATGAGTTCATTGAGGTTCTCTTTGTCTTCCCCGTACACGGTTTTGGCACGGTTGACAATGGCAGGCGGTACCCCGTAGCGCTGTGCCGTCTCAAACGCATAACTTTTGCCGATGCTTCCCTGCAAAAAGGTGTAGGTCGGAACCCGCCGCTCCTCGTCATAGAGTGCTGCCACAAGTTCCACATCATCATCATTTGCCATCAGTGATGCAAGACGCTTGTGGTGGGTTGTCACGACAAAGCTGATACCGCGCTCTTTGAGTGCTTCAAGCATTACCCTGAACAGCGATGCCGCCTCGTCACTGTCGGTTCCCAGCTCTATCTCATCCACCCCGACGATGGCATCGCGTTTTTCAAAGAGTCTGGCAAACTCCTGCATACGTCCGGCAAATGTTGAAATATCGTTTTTGACCGACTGTGGATCGTCAATGACCGCTTCAATGCTTTTATAGTGCCCCACACGGGTGCGTGCCGCATCACACTTGAACGGCAGCAGATACTTGCTCATAAAGACCGCACTCAGCAGTGATTTGAGCAGCATCGTTTTACCCCCGGCATTGACACCGGTAATGAGCAGGATCGGTTTGTTCATGTCGATGCAGACAGGTACGGGGTCTTCTATGGCAGGGTGGGCAAAGTCATGCAGCACAACCCCTTTTTGCTTTTGCGGCAGCACAAATTCATACTCATTGGCACGGGCAAATGCCACCCTCGCCTGATAGTGGTCGAACCGGTCATAGGCTTTGTCTATGAATGCCAAAAAGCGTTCCCACTTGAAAAAGCGTGCCGAGATCTCCTGACAGTAGCGGTAGATGATCTCGGAGCGGCTACTCAGCAGTGCCGCCTCTTTCTCTTTAAAATGCGTAACAGCCTGCGGAATGATGTAGAAAAAGCCTCCGGCACTTCTTCCTGCTACTGTTGCTTTAAGTGCATTGTTAAACCCGCCCCGTACCAGCAGGGTCTCCTCTCCGCCATGGTAGTGTATCTGTGTATCGACCAGATAGTCTGCCAGCTTCGCACTGTGGGTCAGACGGTAGAGCGTCTCCTTGATCTCGCTGCGGTTGCGCTTGAGCGCCTGTTCAACCCCCATCAGGTCAGGGTCACGTTCGGGGTTGATCTCCCCCTCTTCGGTAAAGTACCCCAGTACCTCCATGATCTCATCGGGTATCTCTATCTCTCCTATCCAGCTTCCAAGCGGTTCTGGGAAAGAGAGTGCTTTAAGACGGTTGAAGTAGGAGATCATCGTCACAAAAGCAAAGATCTCCTCCAGACCAAGTACCCCCTGTTTTTTGATCAGGTTCAACTCACGTTCAAGGTTGGGTACCTGTTTAGGCGGAGGGAACTGGACATCTGAGAGTGCCTTGATATATCGGTGATGCTGGTTAATATCTCCCGGCATCGCTACAGATTTGTCTCGGGCAAAAAACTGTTTAAACTGTGCGATATAACCATCAAGATCCAGTTTTGTGGCAATCGACTTGTCACTGTGTTGAACGGACACGCAGCTCCTTTACATCGTATATATCTGCTACAATTTTATACTATAACAGTTCTTCATGTGGATTATACTATAGAGAAGCTCTATATTCTGCTATAATGGCAAGATGGAACCAAAAACAAGATTTACCCATCAGACCTTCTCCGATGCAGACCTGATGCAATCCTCTTCCCTTAACTGGTCATATGAAGCAATTTACAAACTGCTTCCACACGCCTTTGAGGGAACAAACAGCGTTATTATGCTTCCTCATGGACAGCTCTCATATGGTATTCGCAGCGGTGGTATTCTTTACAACATCACATCTCCAAAAAACACTGTCTCTGCAGCAGTGATTCAACACTGTGAAGGCAAAGCATGTTTTGGAAAAACCAAGCTCAATCAGGGCTCAATTGTCTTTTTTGATGACAAAAAGCCTTATAACCTCGTTACAAGCGGGGACTTTTCTGCCGCCATTTTCAGTTTCTCTAAAAAACACTACAGTACATTAGGCGCTCTGCTTCTGCAACACCAGTTTGAAACGATCCACGATACCGGCAACCGTTTCAACCTTCAACTTTCAACAATACTCGAAAGGTTCAAAAACAATCCTGATGCAATAGATGAGCAAGAACTTGAAACCTACGAAAAAAACCTTGTTGCAACACTAACCTCGTTGCTCGATACACAAACACCCCTCCTTCCAAAGCTTACCAAAGGGGAAAAAATAGCACTTGAAATCCGTGACAGGATATACCACCGTATTTCCAAAAAGGTTACGATCACTTCACTTGCAGAGGAATTTGGAGTGAGTGAACAGACTTTACAAAATGCTTTCAAGTCCCTTTTTGGTTTTACACCAAACCGATTCATCCGCCATCTGAAACTCAACCATGTCAGAAAACAGCTTATTGCAGCGGATCCTGCACAGGATACTATCGTTAAAATTGCCAACAGGTGGGGATTTACCCATATGGGACACTTTTCAAGCTACTACACAGAACTGTTTGGAGAAAACCCTTCAGTAACACTCAAGAGAAAAAGTGAGGCAACCTGAAAAAGTGCGCTATCTTCTCTTTTTTCTTTCTATTGCTGCCATTTTATGGTTGGTAAGACCAACAGATAAAGCAGAAAAAACACCTCTTTCTCCATCTGATACTATTCTTGCCGCAGGCGACAGCCTGACATACGGACATGGTGCAAGTCCAACTGAAAGCTACCCTGCTGTACTTTCCTCCATGAGCAGTTTGCGTATCGTCAATGCGGGCAAGATCGGAGAAACTTCACAGGAGGGGCTAAAGAGACTGCCGCAACTGCTGCAACAGTACAAACCAAAACTGACACTGCTCTGTTACGGAGGCAATGATATTCTTCAGAAAAAATCCATGGAAACACTAAAAGAGAATCTCAAAACCATGATCTCTCTCA
>JALTYW010000098.1:841-3463 GCA_027046415.1 Sulfurovum sp. | reverse complement strand
AGTTGATCAAAACGATCTAAATGTATAGCCTGTACCGAAAGATCATCGTATCGTATCCGAAGTATCTCCTTGCGGGTGTTACACTGTTTCTATTGCTATTTGGCTACTATGCGACCAAGCTCGAGATCGATGCTTCTGCCGAGACACTGCTGCTTGAAGATGATCCTGATCTTGCATTTACCCGAGAGGTGAATCAGCACTTCAATACGGAGAACATGCTGGTGGTTGCTTACACACCGCGTCAGCCGCTTCTCTCTGCCGATACGCGAAAAACCATCTCTCAGATAAGTAGTGAAATCGAAAAACTGCCGTTGGTCGAGTCTGTCGATTCGATCCTGACCGTACCGCTGCTCTTCTCTCCTCCAATGCCACTGAAAGATCTGGTGGATGAAGTACATACACTACAGAATTCACATCCCGATATGGCACTGGTCAAAAAGGAGTTTTTGACCAACCCTCTCTACAAAGGGCGTCTTGTCAGCAAGGATTTTACTACCACTGCAATACTGATCAATCTCAAAAAAGACAAGCGCTATACAGAGCTTCTCAACAAACGCAATACGCTACGCAAGAAAAAGCGTCAATCCGGTCTGAGTCCGATAGAAGCAAAAGAGCTTGATGAAGTTACTAAGAGATTTAAACAGCACCGTGACAAAATGCGACAGACAGAAGAGGAGAATGTGGCACAGACACGTGCCATACTGCAAAAATACAAGCAAAGCGGCACACTCTTTCTTGGCGGTGTGAGTATGATCGCCAGTGATATCATACACTATGTCAAGAGTGATCTCGTGATTTATGGTACGACACTGATCCTTCTATTGATGCTGATACTTTGGCTGGTATTTAGAGAGTTGCGCTGGGTGGTGATACCGGTAGTGATCAGTGCGATGGCTGTCTTGGCGATCACAAGTGCTTTGGGCTTTTTCGGCTGGGAGATTACTGTGATCTCTTCCAATTTTATTGCCCTGCAGTTGATCATTACCCTCTCGATCATTTTGCATCTGATCGTGCGCTATCGTGAACTTGTTATTGAAAAGCCGGACTGGTCACATGAAGCGATCATTATGGAGACGGTCAAGAGCAAGTGGGCACCGACGCTTTTCGCTATTCTTACGACGATCGCCGGTTTCTCGTCTCTTGTCTTTTCCCAAATCAAGCCGGTGATCAATCTGGGCTGGATGATGAGTGCAGGGATATTCCTCTCCCTTCTGATCACTTTTTTGGTATTTCCTGCTATGCTGATGCTTCTGTCAAAGAGTCAGATAGCAGCAGGTTCCGGCGGAGTGAAGAGCAGGCGTTTCTCTTTTGTGAACTGGGCAAAAGAGCAGGTGCTTAGAGACAGGAGAGGGATCTTTTTTGTAACACTTCTGGCACTCATTTTCACCTTGACCGGCGCATCCCAGCTGATCGTTGAGAACAGTTTCATCAACTATTTCAAGAAAAATACTGAGATCTATCAGGGGATGAAGGTGATTGATGAGAAGCTGGGAGGCACGACTCCTCTGGATGTCGTGTTGACTTTCAAATCACAGCCAAATGCATCAGATGGGACTGCAGAGAGTGCCGATGATGAGGATGATTTTGACGAAGAGTTCGAAGAGACGGAAGATGAAGCGCAATACTGGTTTACCAAAGAGAAGATGGATCAGGTGATCAAGGCTCACCGCTATCTCGAGGGACTTGATGCGCTTGGCAGTGTGCAATCTCTGGCTACGATACTCGAGATTGGTCAAAGGCTCAACGGCGGTGAAGCGTTGGACGGCTTGACATTGGCGCTGCTTTATAACAAACTGCCCGAGAAGTACCGAAAGATGATCCTCTCTCCTTATGTCAATGTCGATACAAATCAGGTACGCATCGCTACACGTGTGGTAGACTCCAATCCGAAGCTGCGCAGGGACGCACTGCTCAAACGTATCAGACATGATCTCAACAGCAGTGTGCTTGATCGGGAGATGGTAGATGTGAAACTCTCTAATCTGATGGTACTCTATAACAATATGCTGCAGTCACTGTTCAATTCTCAGATCAAAACACTCGGTTTTACACTGGCGATCCTCTTTGTGATGTTCCTGTTGCTCTTCAGATCATTGAAGCTCACACTAATTGCACTGGGGGTCAATGTGATATCGGTCAGTCTTGTATTTGGCTTTATGGGGTGGTTTCATATCCCTTTGGATATTATGACCATTACGATCGCTGCGATCGCGATCGGTATCGGTGTGGATGATACGATCCACTATATCCATCGCTTTAAAGAGGAGTACCAAAAGGACCAAAACTACCTTGCGGCGATGGAGCGTACACATGAGAGTGTAGGGTATGCGATGCTCTATACAACCCTGACGATCATGATCGGCTTCTCTATCCTGCTGCTCTCCAATCTCATACCGACGATCTATTTCGGGCTCTTGACCGTGGTGGTGATGGCGGTCGCCCTGTTGGCAAATATTCTGCTGCTGCCAAAGCTTCTCGTAAGGCTGAGAGTGTTTGATGATGCGTTAAGCCCAAGTAGGGTAAAATCGCGGTAATCAATTCTATATAGAGGTAGCAATGTTCGATACACTCACAGACAGTTTTAAGAATGCCATTGGAAAGATCCGTTTCCATGATGATGAG
>JALTYW010000098.1:0-831 GCA_027046415.1 Sulfurovum sp. | reverse complement strand
GATGATGAGAAGGCACTCAAAAAAGCGACCGCAGAACTCAAAAAATCACTGCTCAAGGCAGATGTGCACCACAAAGTGGTCAAAGATCTGATCAGCGATGTAGAACGTGAAACCAAAAAGAACGGTGTGGGTAAAGAGACTTTCCTCAAAGCACTGCAGGAGAAGCTGACAGATATCCTCACAATCGAGGGCGCACCCAAAGGTTTTACCTTTGCTTCCAAGCCGCCAACAGTTGTACTGATGATCGGTCTGCAGGGGTCGGGTAAAACGACAACGACCGGAAAACTTGCCTATTTTCTCAAAGAGCAGAAGAAGAAAAAGGTACTCATCATCGCTGCGGATCTTCAGCGTCTGGCTGCTGTAGAACAACTCAGACAGATCACTGAACAGATCGGTGTTGATCTGGTGGCGGATGAGAAGGCTACACCGACACAGATCGTCAAAGAGGGATTGGAAAAAGCCCAAAAAGAGCTCTACGATGTGGTACTGATCGATACTGCCGGACGTTTGGCGATCGATGAAGAGCTGATGGAGGAGCTTGCCGAGGTCAAGGCTGTGGCTGAGCCTGATGAGCTCTTCTATGTCGCCGATGCAATGACGGGGCAGGATGCCGTACGTACGGCACAGACCTTCAAAGAGAAGATCGGGATCACCGGTGTGATCCTGACCAAGTTCGACGGTGATGCCAAGGGTGGTGTGGCGCTTGGTCTCTCGCAGCAGGTGGGTGCACCGCTGCGCTTTATCGGGGCAGGGGAGAAGATGCCCGATCTCGAGCAGTTTATCCCTGATCGAATTGTGAGCCGCCTGATGGGGGCAGGGGATGTAGAGTCT
>JALTYW010000097.1:2353-3471 GCA_027046415.1 Sulfurovum sp. | reverse complement strand
GCAGCTTCAAAAGCTGCAGCACAAGATGAACATCATCAATGACAACAGCGGTACCGATGCGGAAACCACTGCTCTGCTGCGCAACAACAAAGACAGAACCTTTAAAAAATATCTTGAATTCGAGGACAAGTAAATGAGACGTATTTTTCTGATACTGCTGACACTCAGTGCCCTGCTTGCCGCACGCAACGATGTACCAAGCTGCTACAAAGCACTCGACATCGCACTGGAAGACAACATCCCCGCCAAAGAGCTATTCATCTTTGTAGACCAGACCACACCGCTGGACAAGAAGATGATGATCTACACCTACAAAAACATGATGCACTTCATCAAGAACGGCTATGCTGTCACCATCGCCTCCTTCTCTGCCAATGCCAACGGCAAATATGCCGATGTCGCCTACGAAGGTTTCGTTGAACCGCTGCTTGCCAAACGCTCCGAGTATGACATTGCCAAGAAGAAACTGCGCAAGTACAAAGCCTGCATGAACGGACAGTACCGCTACGCCAAGAAAAAGGCGACCAAGGCACTGGTACACGTGCTCAAAGGAGCGAACAAAAGCCTGCCCCATTCTGACATCTTCCGCTCCCTGCACGACCTCTCCAAACGAGTTGTGAAGCCTTCAAAAGCGAGCGAAAAGGTGGTGCTCATCCTCTCTGACGGGCTGGAACACTCTGCCATCACCTCTTTCTACCACAAAGGCGGCATCAAAAAGATAGACCGCAAAAAAGAGATGCAGAAAGTAGCAAAGAGCGGCTTTCTGGCAGACTTTGACAATGCCCGTATTTACATGATGGCAGTCGGTGCGACAGGCAGCAAAAAAGCCTACCGCGATGCCAAAAGCCTTGAACGCCTTACGGCATTTTGGAAAGATTACTTCCTCAACACCCACGGCAACCTGAAAGCCATTGGTACACCGATGCTGTTGGAAGATATTGAGTAAGGTTGTCTTATGCCTTTTAGACGACACTTTGCCTCCTTCCTTCTTCTACTTCTCCTGCTGCTTTCGGGATGCGGTGGCGGCAGTTCCCGTTCATCTCAGGGAACCTCCGCACCACAGGCTTTCACACTTGATGAAAAAATTTTCGTCCATGAGCTGTTTCAGACAGAGTACC
>JALTYW010000097.1:0-2343 GCA_027046415.1 Sulfurovum sp. | reverse complement strand
GCCTCTGCTTGGTCAGCCCCTATAAGACCTCTCCAGCCTTTAGTTGCCTCACGTTTTACGTTCTCCCAACCTTCTCATCTCCTGGTCCCGACGCTTTGCTGGGAACCTTAATGCTTCACATTAGTCCCCTCCTTCTGGATCGTGCAAAGGCAATCGTCCACGAACTGTTTCAGACAGAGTACCTCTGGTTCGACCGTGTCGCATCTGACATAGACTATGAGAGCTACACAACGCCACAGTCACTTGTAGATGCCCTGAAGGTTTACCCGCCTGACAGATGGAGCTTTGCCATTACCGCACAGGAGTACGAAGCCTATACCAGTCAGCAGACTGGTGGTTTTGGATTTGGGTACGTTGAGGGATTCCGCATCTACACCACACTGCTTGGCTCGCCTGCTGATGGCAAGCTCCAACGTGGTGACACCATCCTCAAGATCAATGGTGAACCGGCAAGCTACGAAGCGATACAGGCTGCCTCACAGCAGCTTGGTACCCCTGCCCGTTTTACCGTTGACCGTCACGGTACCATACTCGATGTATCGGTCACTCCCTCAAGCTACCACTACAGGGTAACAGAGCCAAAAGTCATCTCCTACGGCGGTCATACCGTAGGCTACCTGCGTTACGATGCCTTCTCCGGAAGTTCTGCCACAGAGCTTGAGAATGCCTTTACCACTTTTAAAAATGCTGCTGTGGATAGACTGGTTGTCGACCTGCGCTACAACGGCGGCGGCGATGTGGCTGTCGCCAGTATCTTGCTTGACAACATCACCAATGCCCATCCGGGAGCGACACAGTTCTACCTCGACTGGAATGAAAACAACAAAAACAAAAACAGCTACTATACCTTTGAGGAACAAGGAATGCAGGACGGCAATGAACTTGCCATGCAGCAGGTCATCTTTCTTGTCACTGCCGATACCGCCAGTGCCAGTGAAGCAGTCATCAATGCACTCAAGCCCTATCTTGGTGCACACAGTGTCATCACCATCGGCACACCAACCCATGGCAAAAATGTCGGTATGGAGGGACGCAGCTACGGCAATGACTACTACTTTCTTATCAACTTCTATGTCAAAAATGCGCAAGGAGAGACAACCCCTTTCTCAGGCATCCCGCCTACCTGCAGCGCTCCGGACGACCTTGAACACCTTCGCGGTGATCCGGAAGAGCGTATGTTCAAAACCGCCCTGCACTACATCGTTTCAGGAAGCTGTCTGTAACGATGATGGCGCTATAATCATGCTATGAAAAATCTCAAAAACGCCCTCCTTCTCAAACAGCTCTACCAGCTTAAACAGCTGGGGTACCGCTACACTTCCGCCTCCATATTCAAAGAGGACGAGACCGACCTGACACTGCCAAACTCTCTGGAGAAGCTCAAGGAGCAGGCACTCAAGTGCCACCTGTGTGAACTGAGCAAAAGCCGTACCAACGTCGTTTTTGGCGAAGGCAACCCAAATGCAGCGATTATGTTTGTAGGAGAGGGACCGGGGGCAACGGAAGACAGCATGGGAAGACCCTTTGTCGGACGATCCGGCGAACTGCTGACAAAGATGATAGAGAATGTTCTGCTGATCCCAAGAAGTGAGGTTTACATCGCCAACATCGTCAAGTGCCGTCCACCCAACAACAGGGTACCTACCCCCACAGAAGCACACACCTGCCAACCCTTTTTGAACAGACAAATCGAACTGGTCAAACCCAAGATCATCATCACTCTCGGCGGTACGGCATACCACTACTTAACGGGAGATGAGACGGGCATCACCAAAGTGCGCGGTACGGTACACCAGCAGCATGGCTACACCCTCATCCCTACCTACCACCCAAGTTTTTTGCTAAGAAATCCGAGTGCGAAAAAAGAGGTCTTTGAAGATCTAAAAAAGGTCAAGGCTTTGATGGAGCAGTTGTAGTTAACTATACGGAAGATATGGCATGTAGTGTGAAAACACTTGTGAAGAGGCTACGCCTCTTCCGCCTTCTCGATGATCGCCTGTACGATCGCAGGATCTTCCAGTGTCGAGATATCCTGTGTGATCTCCTCACCTTTGGCGATGGAGCGAAGAATTCGCCGCATGATCTTGCCTGAACGGGTCTTTGGCAGTCCCGGAACGGCAATGACATGATCCGCCTTGGCGATGTTGCCTATCTCTTCAGCAAGCAGCTGATTGATGTGGTTTTTGATATCTTCGTTAATGTGCCCCTCTTTGAGTACCACATAGATAAAGATCGACTCTCCTTTGATGTCATGCGGTCTTCCAACCACTGCCACTTCCGCAACAGACGGATCTTTCTTCACCGCTGCTTCGATCTCTGCCGTTCCCAGACGGTGTCCTGAAA
>JALTYW010000096.1:3240-3478 GCA_027046415.1 Sulfurovum sp. | reverse complement strand
ATTCAATGTATTACGATGATAAAAGTAGTCTTCAAAAATAGATTGCTGTAATCTTTTGGGTCTTCTGTTTGAGGAAAAACTTTGTGAACAGTTGAGACAAAAATAGCGTTGGATACCTGAGCGTTTTCCATTCTTTTTTACCTCTGTAGAATTACAATTTGGACATCTTTTTTACAACCCATCTGTAAATAATCCCTTTTTAACTCCCATAGTATCGGGCTTTGCTTAGGTTTTTAGC
>JALTYW010000096.1:0-3230 GCA_027046415.1 Sulfurovum sp. | reverse complement strand
CAACACCTCCATTTCCAAGCCTATGAACAAGAAGCAGTTCTTGTTTACTTAACGGCTTTCACAGTTTCGACGCTAAAATCGACACGCAGGTGTCGATTTTTACGCGTCTCACCAATAAATCACAACGCTTCTTCTGCCCCATCTTAGGGCTTTTCGGCGGTTGGTTCCCATGTAGATATCGATACGGCGTCTGTAGCGTTTGTTCATCTTGTCACGTACCCTGTAGATACCGGGTAGTCCGGAGATGCGTATCTTTGTACCATTTTTTAATCCATATTTCCAAATAAGGTCACGGGAAACAGCGATCGCTTTCATGCCTGGTCGCAAGCGGTTGTTCCATGCTGCCAAAAACGGGGTTGAATCAGTTTGTCCACAGTGAGAGGTATAGGCGGTTGCTGTGACTCTTAGCGCATGTTTGCCAAAACGTTTAATAAACTTTGGATAAGTGTGTTTTTTTTGCTTTGGCTTTTTAACCGCTTTCAGATGTGCAAACGGGAGGATAATGATTCTACCAGGATAGATATCGGCACTGTTGACAATATTGTTCTCTCTTGCAAAACGTTTCGGATCGATACCAAAACGTTTGGTGATACCAAGCAGTGTATCATCCTCTTTGACTTCGTAGGTTCCAGTCAAAAATGCTTCAATCATCTCCTGAGAAAGAGGGAGTACCAGCTTTTGTCCAACACGCAGAGCGTCTTTCTTTTGAATATTGTTCATCAACATGATCGTCTTCATATCGATATGAAATATCCATGCGATCTTACTCAGTACATCCCCTTGATGTACAATATAGTAACCGTTTGTCGAGCCTTCTCCTGCTTTCTGTTTTGCAGGAGCAGGATAACAAACCCTCTGATACGCCTCCTCTATACCGGTATCCGTATCGGTACCTCTGAAACGAAGCGGTGCCTCTACAGTAATGTAGCGTTCATAAACATCATTGGAAGAGGAAGAGATCGTATCATTACTGGTCTGATTTGTATCGGAAGAAGTCTTTTCCGAAATAGCGGAAGTCGCTTGGGAAGAGGAAACAGCAGATGCACGCTTATGCTGTAACAGCCATAATATTATAAGCACCACGGAGACAAAAAGTAAAATCCACCAAAGCTGATTGTACGATTCCCGTCTCTCCATAGTGACATTACTCGTCTCCTCTTAGAGGAAAGTAAGCATCTCCTCTTTGATCGCATCTTTTTCAACCACCACTGTATGAACGATTGGCTTCTCAAACAAACCTCGTATCATTGGCGGCACAGAAACATTTGCATGCTCACTCACCCATGTCAACGCTTCAATGTCTCCTTCTACACTGTGTCCAAGCGCTTTTGCAACAGTAGGAGAGAACTTTGTCCACTCTGCAGTGGAGTAGATGACCGTAGGCAGCGGCTTTTCTCGCAGTGTCTCATAGGCTTTGATACAGGTAGCCGTATGCGGATCCATCATATAGCCCTTTTTGACATAGCGTGCGATCTCATTTTCACATTCATCGTCATCAGACCAGCTTGCTGCGAAATCCTCCTGAATTGCGGCACGTTCCCCATCCGTCAATACAAAACGTCCTTCATCAGCAAGCGCTTCCATCAACACTTTGGTACGATTAGCACCAAACTTGTCATACATAATACGCTCAATGTTAGAGCTTTTTAAAATATCCATTGCCGGTGATTCGGTAAGCACAAGCTCTCTGCCGTTAAGATCATACTCACCCTTTTCGATCCAGTCTGTCAGGATATTGTTTTCGTTGGAGCTGATGAGTATCTTCTCAATAGGCAGACCTGCTTTTTTGGCATAGTATCCACCCAGTGCATTGCCGAAGTTACCGCTTGGGACAACAAGGTAGATCTTCTCGCCCATAGCGATCTTGCCGCAGCGTACCATCTCAAGATAGCTGTGGATATGGTAGATGATCTGGAAAATGATACGCCCGAAATTGACGGAGTTGGCTGCTGAGAGTTTGATGTTACGTGCGGCAAGTTCCTCTTTGAAATCCTCAGAGGCAAGTAGTGCTTTGAGGGTATTTTGCGTATCGTCAAAGTTCCCTTTGACACCGATCACTTTGAGATTGGAAGCATCTTCAGTCACCATCTGCAGACGCTGTACATCAGAAGTCCCCCCCTCAGGATAGAGACAGGCGACCTTGACGTTTGGCTGGTTTTTAAAAGTCTCAAGGGTTGCAGGTCCGGTATCACCGCTTGTAGCCGCCATAATGAGATAATGTTCACCTCTTTGCTGGGCAAGTTTGGAGAGGATGTATCCAAAAGGCTGAAGTGCCATATCTTTAAAGGCACGGGTAGGACCGTGGTAGAGTTCGGAGACACAGCAGTCTGCTTCTATTTCACTGAGCGGCACAGGGTTTTGAGGATCATCAAATGCATCATAACGGCTCAGTGCCGCTTCTATGACCTCTTTTTCAATGTCGATCCCAAATGCTGTCAGAAAATCGAGTGCCAGCGTTTTGTAGTGGCTTTCAAGATGTTTGGCTAAAAACGCGTTGTCGATTGCCGGAATGTCTGTAGGGACATACAAACCTCCAAAACTGGCACTTGGACTGAGAATGGCTTCCGAAAACGTAACAGCAGAGGGCTTTACCCCGTCATTGCCGCGTGTCTCAATAAATTGCATGTATCTTCCTGTTATCGTGGATATTTGATGAAATTATAGCCAAAAAAGATAAGGATGTACTCCTTACTGCTTTTTCAGCTTGATCATATAGAAATCTTTTGCCAGACGGAAACTCTCTGTCTCACCGACGATCATCATACTTCCGTCTGTCATACGTGCCACCCCATGTCCGACATCTTTACGCTCTCCACCGTAGACATGTGACCAAATCAACTCTCCGTGTCTGTCCAGTGCCAGCGCGTACAGACTGTGGTTGCCTTTGCCCAGTGTATTGGTACCGCCTACAAGCATAAAGCCGCCATCGGGTGTGGTTGCCGCTGCATTGCCATACTCATAGTACTTGAACCCATAAATCTTGTGCCAGATTGTTTTGCCTTTCGCATCGATTTTCATCACCGTCAGATCGGTTTGGGAACTGCCGTAGGAGCGGGTACTGCCTATGGCAACAATCCCGTTGTCTATCGTTGGGGTAACACCGTTTAGTATATCTTCAGAATCACCACCAAACTGCTTGCGCCATCGCATCTTGCCGTTTTGATCCAGCTGCATAATGAGAAAATCACTGTCACCGGCATAGGCACCTTTTACTTCACGGTAGCCTACCA